>JACRIB010000028.1 GCA_016235895.1 Candidatus Peregrinibacteria bacterium
GCTTCAGCGGAAAGTTTCAATGCAAAATTAAAAGGATTTCGATCGTTGTTAAGAGGAGTCGGAAATATTAATTTCTTCCTTTTTCGTGTTGAAAAATTATTCGCCTAAAATTTTCTCCATGAAAAAATCGTATGATCCTGTTTTTCCGGTGAATTCGTGGTATACTTCTCTGGTAAAATAATATCTTTATGGCAGGACAAGCAGCACCAAAACCAGATAAATGGGAGCAGAGGAAAGAAGAGGTTAATGATGTGCAATTGCGAGCACTGGAGGGTATTTCTGATGTCAATTCGGAAAAAGCCCTAGAGGAGGCTTTTAAAATTATGGCAATTACGCAGGAGACCAGAGATAAAATTGAGGCAGCGATGGGCAAGGATTTGCATGTTGCTCTATTCAAAAGAGCTTTTAATCAAGAGAAAAAAAATGCCGGAGAAGTAAATGACAAAAGCACAAAAAGGGCTTTTATTCGTGCTTTCGAACATGTTTATGGAAAATTCATGCTAGAACAGGGTGGTGGAAAATATCAAGAATTAGATAAGAATGGGAATGTTGTTGAAGTTGACTTAGAAGGTAAAGATAGTGCTTTGATGAAAATATTTGAGAAGGTTTTGAAATTCAAAGTTCATCCTGATTTTGGCCTCAAAGGCAGGTCGGAACTGCAGGCGGTAGTGAGGAGATTGCGTGAAGTTACGGTGGCTAGCGTTGTTGGTGAAGATAAGAAAAAGCAAATCGAAGATAAAAAAGTGGAAAGGAATGGAGCAAACGATAAAGTAGCTGATTTGAAAAAAACAGTAGGTCTTTTAAAATACGTTGATAAGTCTGTTAATGCTATAGCTGAGCCTGGTGCTAAACTTGATGGATTCCTTGCAAGGCTGACTAGACTTGCGGATCTGGGTCCAGAAGCGCAGGAATTCCTGGATGCTTTAGTTCAGAAAAAGGCTGACCTAGAAAAGGACCGACAAGAAATTAGCGATAATCGTGATAAATTCTTTGCTGAGGTTAGTGACATGCGCAAAAATCTAGGTCAGGTTGTGGGGACTTTACAGGCGGGTTATTCTCAAGTATTTAAAGACAATGATCTTCAGGAATTGCTAGCTGAAATCGACGGTATTATGCAAAATCCTGACGCTAATAATGTTGATTGGCAGGGTTTTATTGAAGGTAGATTAAAAAAGCTGGTGAAAAAAATTTCCACCGGAACTTTCTATAAAAACGTGTCAGATAGTTTATATACATCTCCGGTGGTTAAACAGCGAATTGATAATCTAGTTAAAAATTTTAAATATCTGCAAGGTCATGTTGACGATCTGGTGATTTTTAGCATAAGAGAGGAAGAAATTAGACTTAATGCTGATTCAATTGCCTACTATACAGAAAGGCGTGACACAGTTGTTCCTGATAAAATTAAAAAATCTCGTCAGCAGGTCTTGGATGAATTGGGCAAAATTGTGCCTGATGTAGAGAAACTTATCGGCAATCCTCTACTAGAAAAGCGGGTTCCGGAATGTAAAGAAAAATGTCAGGCGTATTTGGATAAATTTGCAAAAATAGACGATACAACGGATTTGGCAGCTTTTATAAACAACACTTATAAGCCTTTTGTGGCTGAGATGGGCAGTTTGAAGCAAAAATATAATAATCAACTAGTTCAAGCTGGAGCCAAAATAACCGGCATAGACGGGGAGATAAAAGCTTTGGAGTCGTATAAGTCCCCAAGTTTGAGATTGAAGGATATTTTAGAAAGAGCTTTTGGGGTCCAGATGCCGCCGGAAAAAATGAAGAGACTTGAGAGAGAGAGTCGAGAAGCGGGCGATAAGAAAAAGGTTCTGGAAGAGGATCATAAATATTTTAGTGAGGATGCAGCTGTGAAAGGTTTACATAAAAAATATGAGGAGATAAGCGGATCAGGGACTACCGCTAAGGATGTGAGGTTAAAAGAGGGGAAACTTAAAGAATCTGAGAGTCAAAGGGAAAAACTAAAAAAGATCCAGGAACAATTTGATCCTGATACAACGACTGCTTTGGGTAATACATTTCAGGATCTGGAGGCTTTTAGTTCACAACATCCCAAAGATTTAGAAAAATCTGATTTGGAATCAGAACTTGCCGAGCAAAAAACGGAAGTGAGTGTATTGGATGGTCAGATTAAAGCTTATCAGGCGGTTAATGCAAAACCACATGAGAAAGAAACTGCTGCTGATCTGAAAAAACAAAGAGAGAATCTGGGTAAAGTTGACGGATTGAAAGATAAGCTTAAAGAAGCAAATAAAAAAATATCTGAACTGGAAGCTTTAAAGAAATTCAGAGAAACGGCGAAAGGATTGCGTACTAAGTTATTGGCCTATTGCAGAGAATATCTTAATGCTTATGAAATTGGCATTGTGCCCGCTGGTGCTTTGACGCCTGACAAAGTAGGAGAAATAAATAGAAGTTTGGATGAGATTAATATTGAGAAAGGTTTTGATTTTGCCAAATTGGATGCTGCTTATACTTCGTTAAAGGGTGGGTTTACGCACGTCTTCGGCAAGGTAAAAGAGAAACTTAAGGATCCTGAATTTGGGGTTGGAATAAAACAGGGGGTGGAGACTGATAAAGCAAAAATAGAGAAGGCCACTAAATTGCATGAGGAACTTAAGCCAATTTTAGAGAAAATATTCAGGGCAAATGAATTAGGAGTGATATTTTTCAATGGCAGTATTAAAAATCTGATTGGATTTACGATTGGTAGTCCATTGCCACGTGAAACTCAACAGCAGGCAGATGAAAGAGTTAATGCTGAATTAATCGCAAAAATGAAAAATGATTTTAAAAACATTAAGCCGGCAGATAAGGATTTCTCTGCTGCACAAGTGGCAGGATTTTATCAAAAATACTTGGAACAATTTTTCAAATCCGAAGGTGAACGTACAGAATTTTTGAGAAAAATAGAAGCTGGAATGGTGAAAATCGAAAAGGCAGCGAAAGAGGCTGATAAAAAATTGGCTCTTGCCAAAGAAGGAGCAGAAAAATCCAAGGATCTTAGCGATGCTGCAGCAGCACGTAAAATTATAACTGCATTGGTGGCAGAGCAATTTCCAGACTTATCAATATTGGAGCAGGACAAGATTGCAAAAATGATTTTGGCCGATGACGTAGGCAAATTGATGACGGAGGAGGGTTATGATGAATTGGCGAGGAAGGGCAGTGCCGATTTATTAGACACGGTGAAACAAGTTGGTTTGCGTGGCAGATTGCTCGGATTCAAATATCAAGAAGGTGGGAAAATTGTGCATCCTTTTGAGGGCTTGAAACCAGCTAATTTCGAAGATTGGCCGAGCATAAAAAGACTTTTTGATATTGGTAAATTGAATTTCAAGAATGGTTTTATTTTGTTGGCGGCGCTGGAAATTTTTGATGAAGAAAGAAATAGTGGTAAGGACGCGAAAGAAAAAGTTACTTCCATACAGTTGGCAGGAACACAGCAAAAAGTTAAAGAGCTTTTGGCTCAGCAATTGGGCGTGAAGGATCGTATGGATGAGGCCGGTGTGAGAAAAATTGTGGATGATGCTTTCAAACTCCAGATGGAAAAAATCAGACCGTTGGTCAAAACCCATTTTGAAAATCATGGCAAGGAATGGCAAAGGGATGGCAAAGGTTTGAAGTTTCACAGAATAGAAGCATTGAATTTGGAATACGAGGAGTTGCAATATAAGTTTAGGACCGGAGAAATTGACAGTGAAATTTATGATTTGAAATTAAAAGCGCTTGTGAAAAAGGCGGAAGAAGCGGATGTACTTGAAGACGTTAAGTTTTCGCAAAATTCCGTGCTGATCAAATTCTGGAACCACAAACATGCCCAATGGATCAGAGATAGAGGAATTAACATTGGTAAATTTGTCGGTTTCAAAGCCTTGAGAGCTGGCTGGGGTGCCACGAAAGGAACTGGCCTGGCTGCGCTCAATGTTGGAGGAAAGATGGGTATACGAGCCGGATCGTTTGGTTTAAATTTTGTAAAATATCCAGCGGGACTGCTGACTGGAATCGGTTCGGGATTCTTGAGATTTTTCAGAAAAGGTCAGGGTGGCAGCTGGTGGAAAGACATTAAAGCCGATGTGAGTAAAGTCACTACTCCAATTACGGGCGTGCAAGATAAAATGGTGGCGACTTCCAAGGGTTTGAAAGTATTTAAACATATCGGTCATCATACGGCCGCGGAGTTTGCCAAGACCAAATTTGAGGATCAGAAACATGAAGAGCGTGATCGTGTGAAAAAGGCGAAAGCTCATAGGGCGGAGAAAATAAAACTGCATGGGGAGAAGGGTGATTTGAAGCCGGTGGAAGTCGCTGAATCCCCTTTTATCGATCTTGCTGAGTTTAAAGCGCGAGTTAAGACTTTGAATAAGATGCTGGGTGTCGAGGATGCGGCGACTCCGGCGGACACGGCAAGAGTTGGAGCAGAGCATCCGGCGACAAAACCTGTAGAGACGGAGGCACCGGCGGCAGCGGAGGTAAAAACGGCCGATCATGGTCACGGCCACTAAAAAATAATTTATGAAAAATCAAAATAAAAAAGTGCAGCAGAAACTGACCCCTGACGAAAAGGAAATTTTGGGTATTTTCAAAGATTCCAAAAAACTTTATTTATCTGTACTGGCGCAGCTTAATTTTGATCACAATGATGAAGTTTATGCGAATTTGCTGCTCGGCATGATCGAAAGACAGACTCGGGATCAGCTGTTGATGAGTATTTGGAAAAATCTGGATAAAGAACAGGCGAAACATCTGCGTGACTATATCGGACAAATGTCCGTGGTGACGCCGTGGGCTTCAAATGACGACCTTTTGATCGAATTCGCGATGATGTATCCGGCGTTGATGGAGAAAATTTATGCAGGTTTGTCGACGTTTTTCCAGAATTTCATTAAGAAATTCAATGAAATTAGCGGGGCATAGTTTGGCCTAGTAAATTTTCAATTTAGACCTTATCAGTTTCAGAAATTTTTTTATATCATCCAGTTTATTGTGAAGCACATCGTACATAATGTTGTAATCTATATTTTGGTAGGCGTGAGCGACAACATTACTAAATCCGGTCATGTTTACCAGCGATTCCTGCAGGTCTCTTGGAATGATTTTTTCTTCCAGTAAAATATAAAAACTTTCACTGTAGGTTGTTGGTTTTCTGAGTTTCTTAAAAGCAATAGTTGCATCCGCTAAATCGATTGATCCTTGTACGGCAAGATATAAATATCTCTCCACAGCACCTCTAAGCGTAGGATCATCCAATATTACAGCAAGCGAATATTTATTATACATTTTCAGCAGCTTTAACTGTGCTTCTATAAAGCTGATTTTGTTTTGAATTATTTTTAAATTGGTCATATCCCCTTAGTTAAGCCATATTTAAGTAAAAGATCACTGAAATCTATGTATTTATCAATTACTTGAGGTTCTACCACAACTCTGTAGGGTTCTTTCTCATAAATTAGTTTTCCATTAATGATTTCATAATTAAGCTCCGGCATTGTGGAGTCGTTTAAAATTACTATGTCAACTTCGTTGGTTTTCAAAAAATTGGAAATCGCGGCGTCGAGTTTCAGCCTGATATCAAATCTTTTCATGGCATCTTTTTCTTCCAGATAAAAAGCGAAATCATAGTCGCTCATGGGTCCGTAGTTACCGGTGGCTCTGGAACCGAAAAAATAGGCAAGTTTAATCTGAGGAAATTTAGAGAAAATTTTCCTCAGGGCGGTGAAATTGATCTTTTGTTGCGGATTTTTTTTCATAATTTTTACTAAAATCATTTTGATTATAACATCGAATGAAAAAATGGACACTTTCGGTGATCTAGCGATGAAATAAATCGACAATCCGTCAAATGATAATTATGTGGATATTGGTCTCGCGGGTGTTGTGCTTGGGACGGTTTTTTGGTATAATGATATGATACAAAAATAAAAATGTTACGAAAATAAAAAAACATTCTAATGGAAAAGAAAATTCTACATACCTTTCGGGCTCTGAACTCGCTTTTTCACGAGGCTAGATTTGTTTATAAAAAAGGCAAAGGAGGCAGTGCGGAAAAAGCGGAAAAGGTTAAAAAGGAAAAGGAAAGAGAAGAAGCTGAGAAAAAAGAGGCTGAAGATAAACGAAAAAAAGAAGAAGAAACAGTCAAAAAAGGAGCCGAAGGAGAAGAAGAAAAATTAAAAGGTAGGGTTGAACGTGACAAATTCAGAAAAGAGGAAAAATTGCCGGAGCCGGAGAAGAAGGAAAAAGTAAAATTGCCGATGAATCCTCCTTTGGGAATTGAAGAATTCAAAAAGCGCGATTCAACCAAGCAAAATAACGAAATCGACCGCTGGAGAATCAATGTGACGCGTGAAAATTATAAGATTAACGCTCAAACTTGGGATCATTCCACGATCGAGGGTCTGCAAAAAATTTATCAGGATTGTCGTGACTTGGGAATTATCAATCAGGATAGACAATATTATGATTCGGTTTTCGCGATTTTGCGTAGCGCGGCCGATCCGAGTAATTCTTATTTGGCCGAAAATGGCGGCGCCTACCGTCCGATGTTTAAGGAGCCAACCGATGGCACAAGTCGAGACACGATCGCAAGCTTAGCGCCTAAGGGTAAATTTCCAGGTGGAGAAGCTTATATCAAGGCTTACGACAGTTATGTGTTTTTGAAAGCTCAAGTTTTGATTGCTCAAGACAAAGTACAAATTGAGACCTTGAACAAACAGAGAAAAATGGACGAAGACCCGATTGGTACGACTGTCGTGGATTTTGCCAAAAGAAACATTGCCACTATTCAAAAAGCGGCTCAATCAAGAGATTATGCCACGCTGGCAGTGTATACAGTCGGTGGTTACGCGCTCTGGAAGACTCTGGGAAGTAAACTTTTTGGTGATGGTCATGAAGGTGGGGATCATAAAGGCGGTGGTATCGATTTCAAAAAATGGTTGCTGATCGGCGCGGCGGTTTATGGCGCCGATAAGATGCTGAAGAATGCCGGTTACGATGTTTTGAAAATGACCGGACTGAAAAGCGGCAACGCAGAGGTGAAAGGCACTCCACTTGAATCGATGCAAAATGTTTTGGCGCAGCCACAATATAATGATGAATTCAAAGATTTGGATTATGGCGTGGCCATGAGAATGTCAGAAACGAAACTTACAACTTTGCAGGATTTGATGATGAAAGCCAATAAAGATGGTATTCATTTTGTGCATCCGAACCAATTCCCTTCGCTGTTTCCGGACATGAAAAATGTTTGGCCTTTCAAAATGGGTCAGGGTGAACAGGGCTTGAAGGATTATGTGGGTATGAGCAATACCAAATTATCCGCAAGTGAAAGAGAATATATCCGCATGGGTCAGCAAATTTACAAGCTGGCTTTCGCGATGGGTATTATTTATGACAATACTTTGCACAAGGAGCATGAAAAATATAAAGGAATGACTTATGAACAGGCTTTGAAAGATCCCACTTTAAGCCAATCGAAGGTCAGACATTTGATGGAGGCTGCCGGTCAATACGCGCCGGAAGGAGTGGGCGGCGGCTTATTTTCGGCTAAAAAAATGGAAGATGTGGAGGACAAATTGCGCACCGGAACGGACAAAGTTTTGGGCGTGAACGGCTTTACTTTGGAATCGGAACTGCAGTCCGGTAGCGGACATTTCGCCGGTCATCTGAAAGGATTTCCAGTTGTGGTGGTCGTGGCCAAAGATGGTTACAGAGTTTATTTAAGAAATAGATATGGTGACAAATATAATCCGGTGCCCGGTAATGCCGATGCGACCATTCCATTGAGTGGCAATGGCATGAAGAGGGGCGCGGAGGAAGCGGTGAAGAAAGTGGATCGGAGGATGGAGGAGTTGGTGAAAGGGTTAAAAGATACAAATAAAAATATTGACGAGGTAAAATACATGAATGGCCAGTGGCAATGTGTAACGAAATTCAAGGGCGCTCCGGATTTGGACGTGGCTCCATCCAATGTGACGACGTCAGTTAACGTGGATGAACTTGGCAAAACTCTGCGCTTGGATGATGGCGAATCCACAAGTGATAAATATCTCGAGAGAACTCTGGTCGGACGCATTGCCGAACAGCAAGAATTCAAAGCATTGAGAGTTTTTGCCAATGCCGGCAAGTTGAAAATTGAGGATAAAGTGGCCGGAGATGGAAAAATCACTCTTGTGGTAGGCAACAATAAGGCAAGAATCGAGCTCGAATATTTCAAGGACATGACTACTTCTCTTGTTGGTAAATTCAGAGTAGTTGGCGGCACTTCGGCTGAAAAAGCTTTAGTCCAAAATCAGAGTTTTGCGCAAGATTATATTGATGCGTTGGATGGCGACAAGGAGTTTGAGTTGAATAAAAATATCGCGAATCTCAAGAAGCAAATTGAAAAAGCAGCACCTGAAGGATTTGTAAAACATTTCTTCACTTCTCTATTTCAACAAAACAATAAAAGTGCGGTTTCCGGATTTAATTTGGATACTTTGAGCGGAAGCATTCCGGAAAATTTTATAAATATGGTTTTAGGTACTAGCAAAATCGAGGTTCTACAAAGACTGCGTAGAGCGATTTTGACTTCAGATTCTTTGACGAAAGTGGAGACTGAGAGAAAAGATATTTTACAGGATTTCAACGATAAGCTGGTGGGAATTACTCAGATGCTTACCGAAGAAAATATCAAGAAAGATCGTGAAGGAAAGAAATGGGATAGAGATGAATTTATGGGTCGCGTGATTGATAGAGTAAGAAAAGCAAGTTGCACAAGTAGCACTTATGCTCTGGCCAAGTCAGACTTTGAATATATGGCTTACAGCCTGCCGGTGCCGGGATTTTTGACTAAAAAATCTGATTTGGGAGAAGCATCACATAATGCCGTCGGTGAACTGATGGGCGTGTTTGTTTATTACACCGCTCATTTGGATAACCCAATGTTTAATGGTAGCCGAATCGACTTGGATCATTTGCAATATCCGCCAGAGCCAACAAAGGGTAAGGCTCCTGCTGACGATCCCAAATTGCGTGGACATTTGATTGTCAGATATTTTGAATATGTTAAAAATCAGATTTACAGCAAAGGAAAGACAATGGAAAATTTATCTGTTATTCCACCGGCGACCGCCCAAAACATTTGGCAAATAAAAGAGTTTGAAAAATGGGCCGTTGAGGAAGGCGATTATCGTACGCTGGATCCAATGGATGAGAAACCTCCATATACTCACAACGAAGCTCATCCCGGCGAAAAGCATACTGAGCTTGATATGGCCATGGCAAAGGAGTATCAGGATGTTGTTGATTTATTGACTATGGAGTACCCCGGATTGTTCAATGAAAATGCCATTAATGACTATCTCCACCGAAAAATTGTGGATCAAGATGGAAGTCCTGTTCCTCCAGATAAAATGGGTATCCTATATAAATACAGAGATTCGACAGGAAAAGCAGTCTGTAAATTATGGGACGGTACTAATAGAATTAATAGAAATTCAAATGGTAAACGTTCGAATCAAACAAGACAAATGCAGGCAAAAATTGATCAATTTGTTAGTTTCATCTTTACGGCTAAAGATCCGGTTACCGGAAACTATAGGTTCTTTGCGAAGAAGCCATCCCTTACAGCAAGATTAATTAGGATGTGGCCATGGTTAAATAACATTTTATAAAATGGGTGACGGTCCTATAAATAAAGGTCTGGAAAAAATTGGATTGAAAGATTATCCGATGCCCAGTCCTGAGCCTGAAAGTGCGGCTTTGTTGCAAATTAAACCATCTCAAGCAAAGGATAAAAAAGGTGACATGATGGAATATTATAATGTGAACGGTGTGGTTTACGATAAATACGCATTCAAAGTTGTTTATTTCAGTAGGCAGGTTTTGGTGGTGAAACAAAAAATTGAAAAAACCAATGGTAAAATTCAGAGATACAAGGGTGAAGTTGATAAAATAGAGAGATTTGTAAAGGCACAGGAGGCGGCATACAGATCAAAAGAAATTAGAGTGCTGGAGGCCGGAGATATCGTCAAGAGATTAACGGAGGAATACAAAGAAGGGTTGCATACAAGATTTGAAGAGGGAGATTTGGAAGAGATTTCACTGAAGAAAGCAATTGCGACAGCCAAGAAAAATATCCCCACCCTGGATGCTAAATCCACTATTTATAGGACTCAATATAGAGATATTGATAATCCGTCAGAAGGTTTGCAAGTTTTTGAAGATATAAGAGTTTTGGCCAAGCAGTATGAAAGAAAAATTACTGAAATTGAAGATGCCGAACTTAATCCGTTACAGGACCGTTTAGATGCAAATAGATTTTGGCAGAAAAAGGCCAATGAAAATTATCAGCAATATCAGAAGTATCTAAATTCTAAATAATCACATGGAAAATGCAAATTCAAAAAATCTGGAAACCGCTTTGAGAAATATTGATCCGACAAAGGCTGAACCTTTGGCGGCTAAATATAAACTTGTCATGGATAGTATTGGCAGTGGCTTAATTGATCCAAAATCCGACTTGGCTAAGTCCTCAAAATCTTACTTGGAACGTTTAGCTTCCGATCTAATTGATAGCTCCTTGATGAGTCGGGAAAATCAACATGTTGATGTGGAGATTTTGGACAGAGAGCTGGATAATGTGGCTTCTGCGCTTGGGTTAAAATTGGAAAATATAAATGCGAGCGAAGTGGCCAAGGCCTTCGATCAACTTGGAGCAATTTTTTATGAGTTACGTATTAATTTTAGGAAATCCGATTATTTAGCCGCTTATATAAAGAATGCTGTTCCGGTTAAACTTGATATTGCCAGCCTGGCTAGAGAAATGAATACTTTGTGGAAGAAAGCCGCCAATTCAAATTTTTTCAAAAGTTATCTTTATGCGAATCAGGATCAATTACTTACCATTGTTGGACAATTCTGCAATGGTCGTCAGATCGAGGCTTTTGATACGTTGAGTGAATTGAATGCTAAAGTTGCCGAGCTTCATGATCCGGAAGTTTTGCAGCAAAAAACCGGTGTTATTTTGCCGGATGCACAGGCACAGGAATTGATGGGAACTCTGAAGGCAAATCAAATGACTGATGCCGAAATCTTCAAGGCAATAAATTTGGTGAAGGAAGTTAATCCTGAGGCCTTTTCCAAACTCAAACTTGCGCCGAATGAAATGGTGGTGTTTTTAGTGGGTCTGGTTCTTGATTTAAAAGGAGGAAAAAGAAAGAATGTGAAAAATGGTTTATTGATTGAAGCGACAGCATCGGCTTTGGATGCCAAAAGGGCCGCTGAAATTGCCGATTATTCAGCCAGATTGGAAAAAACGATCGTTGGACTTAGGGAATATAGAGAAAAAAATCCTGACGTTGCGACTGATGCCCATATAATCAATGTGGAACGTAATATTGCTCAACTGAGAGCCAATATTGTGTTTACGAAATTCCAGCAATTCATGGTAAATGTCCAAAGATACTTGGCATCCTCATATGCTGAAGGTCTTAAAAATGCAGGCGACTTTGCAAATGTAGTCGCAGATATTTTCAGGAGGACTTCAGTAAATACGTTAAAGCAAGTCGCGGAAAAATACGGAATTCAATTGCCTCCGGATTTTGCCATGTTGGAGAAATTGGATTTGGATTATCAGGCTTGCAAATTAGATACCTCCTTGAAAGATGAATTAAACCAAATGTCTCCAGATGATAAAGTATTATATTCTGAATTCTATAAACAATTTGCGGAAGGAAAACTTGATACCAGCGCAAAAAAAGAAGTGGTTCTGCACCAAATTTATGAAGAATCTCAAAATTTGGCTATGCTTTCTGACAAAAATGAAGCCTTGATTGATAGAGATAGAGTTGCCGTTTACGGTTTAATGGATAAGTATGGCTCTATAGATAAAGTGCCGGCAAATGAAAAGGCGAATGTTATCGCAAAACTGGGGACTTATTTTGAAGTGGTTAAGCAGGGACAAGCGATTGTAGGAAAATTGTTGAGTACTTATATTGATGTTGAATTATTGAGTCCTAATGAAAAAGTTGGAGAAGATAAAGCGGCGGTTGCGCAAGAAATCGCTAAAGTTAGAGAATATTTAACCGAACTTGGCGGCGGTATGGAAGACATTGCCCAATTTTTGGGAAAGAAAGATTTTAAGGCTCCTACGGAAAATCAGATAGCTGATTCAAAGTTATATTCACTGATTTTGGCTAAAGAGGTAAGACCATTTAATGACAAATTTGATGCTGTTACCCATGAAGTAATTGATGCATCAAACGGGTTGGGTTTTGCGATGGCCGATTTGAATAAATATGGAGAAAATCCGGAGTATTTTGAAAAGATGGCAATTCCTCCAACCAGATTATTCGGACATGCTCTCGGCGCTTTTGCCGGTTTGGAAAATGGGATTGCCGGAGCCAGAGATTCCATTTCAGCAGAACAAACGGGTCTTGAAAATTACAGGAATGATATTTTGAATGGAAAAGTTGGCGTTACCAATAAATATCCGGTTCTTAAGGATCATTTAATTGGATTGATTGATCGTTCCATCAATAGAGTTAAGTTTCTTTTGAATAATGCCGATTCTCCTATTTCACTCAAAAAGTTGGATGACCTCAAAAAGGCACATGCCGAACTTGACGCTGCTTACAAGAATCATTTAAACCACGTTTTAAAAGGAATTATAACGACGACAGTAATTATTGCCGCTGCGGTGGCCGGTGGCATGTTTGCAGCCGGTTTACTGGTCGGTCCGGCTGCTGAAAGTTTGATTATGGTATCCGGTACTGCTGCTTTTGGTGGAACCTTTGCGTCCAGACTGGCAATGGGTTTAACAAATGTTGTTGGCTTGTCGGATTTTAGTGTTAAGGATGAAATATTATCTCCCAAGGCTTTTGCCAGGGATTTTCTGGTTAGCTGGGGATTGGCTATTGGTGCGTTTGGTCTGGCTCGAGGAGCAATGTCCGGCTTAAACAGAGGCGCTGCTTCAAGTAGGGTATGGATTTCCAGGACTTCTGAAAAATTATTAAGAGGAATTGGCAAGGCCAGAGGTGCAATGTCCCCCGTCGAATGGTTTGGGGCAACCGAGGGTGCTTTAAGTAAAGAGATGATGAAGAAATTCGGGGTTAAATTTTTGACACAATTCCCTCAGACGGAAGTTGAGAATCAAGTTTGGGAAGTTAATCCACTATTTGGTTTTGTCGTTTCGGTCTTAAATGCCACCCATGGTATGCATGTGGATATTAAAGCGGTGAGAGCTACCGGTGCCGGTGTTGAAAAAAATGCTATTGTTTACAGGACGGCCACTCCTGAGGAATTTATTACTCAAATGGAGGCGTATTGTAGCGCAAAGGGAGCAACAAGTTTCAGGGCGGAAGTGCTTCCAAATAAGACTATAAGATTTACGGTTCATGATGAAGTCGGCGGTATTGTTTCCCTGGAGGTGAAACCGGCAACAACCGACTTGGAACCCGGTGTAAGAGTAAGACGCGCAAATGGAATTCAACATGAAAATGGACAACTGGTAATTAGAAATGCTGGCGATTTGGCTCAGTGTATAAGTAGGTTGCAGGAACAGGGTTTTACCGTGAATGTTGAAGGTAAAACTGTGAAAGTGAGCAAAGGTGCTGCATATTCCGAAGAAATTAAACTTGAGTTTGAGGGTACTGCTGATGTTGCTGTAAGAACTGACATACTCAAGGTGGCC
>JACRIB010000031.1 GCA_016235895.1 Candidatus Peregrinibacteria bacterium
CAGTGCCGGCACTAAAATTTACGATTTCATTTGGAGCCTTTATTGTGATTGGTATCTTGAAATTTCCAAAGGCGAATTCAAAAATCCTGCGGTACTTCTCCACGTACTAAAAACAGTTTTAAAGCTCATTCATCCCTTCGTTCCCTTTGTTACCGAAGCAATCTGGCAACATATCAATAAGAGCATGCTCATCAATGAAAGCTGGCCTGTTGTAAACAAAAAACTAATTTTTCCACAAGAGGCGAAAGCGATGGAATTGATTCATGGTATCATTTCCGAAATTCGCAGGATCAGGGCTGAAGCAAAAGTCGAACCGGTGAAAAAAATTCACGCGATCATTCATGCCGGCAAATACATCCAGAATATTGAAAAAAAACGCGAAATTATTACCAGACTCGCCAGACTCGAATCTCTGGAAATTTTAAAGAACGGCCCCAAGCCAAAAGACGCCAAAACGGCTCTGGTTGAAGGAATAGAGCTATATTTACCTCTCAAAGACATGCTTGATCTCGATAAAGAAAAAAAACGCCTGGAAACGGAAATAAAAACCAAAGCCGATTTCATAACTGGCCTTGAAAGAAAACTGAAAAACAAAGATTTTATCGACAAAGCTCCTAAAGAAATTATCGCAAGAGACATAAATCGTCTAAACAGCGAAAAAGACCAGTTATTAAAACTCGCCGCCCAGCTCAAAACTCTGCGATAGTAAATTCCTTTATTAGTTAGCCATTTTTTGCTATAATTAAAGGATAAAAAATATTCATGGCTAATTTTGCTTATTTCGACCAACTGGAACAGAAAATCAATTTTTTCCTAACCGAAAAAAAATATAAAGAAGCCTTCAATCTTTGCAAGGAAGCTATCGTGCTATATCCGGATGAAGGCAGATTTGTGAAAATAAAAAACAGGATAGAACAGGCTGTAGAGAGTGAAAATGAAAAAATCATTCAAGAAAAATTAGACCAAATCAAACCACTCTGGAAAGAAGAAAAATATCTGGAAATTTTAAAGATTCTTAAAGCGTTATTGGCAGGCTCGCCGAATAATAATAAACTAAAAAATCTTTACCTTAAAGGCGAAAACGCCTATCGCAAGCAATATGAAAAATTAAAAGAAGAATTCAAAAACCAGCAAAGAAAAAGACTCAATGAAACACTCGAAAAAAATCCAGGACAATTATTGGACGAACTTTTCACTCTCGAAAAAGAAAATCCCGGCAATCAAGAAGTCAAAAACATAGTCTTGGAAATGGAAGACAAATTGATCGCGAACAAAATAGCTGGAAAAAAAGAACTCCTGGAGTCAAATAAATACGACGTCATCGAAAATTTTATTGATGAATTGCGCAAGATTGATAAATTCAGCAGGCGCATTCAAGATCTAGAGCAAGCCATAAAAACCAGGAAGCTCGAAGGTGAAATAACTCAAACCAAAGAATATGTCTATGGTGGTGAAAAATATTTGGATACTTTAATGAAGCTCGAAAAATTCGATAAGGCGATACAAGTCTGCGAGGAGATATTAAAAGTAAATCCGAATAATCAATTAGCAAAGGAAATTCTGGAAAAGGCCGAAGAAAAATATCACAGACAAGTAAAATATCAAACCGCCGAGGCGATCCTGAAAAACTATCCCACCTTAAAAACAGAATACAAACAGGACAAAAATAAATTCATAAAGCTTTAGCGAGCAGTCTTCATTTTGTAAACTCTGCGGCCGATACGCGCGAATTTCCTGTCATTTTTTAATGCCAAAATTATCGTAATACGCTTTACGTCACGTTGTTTCAGAACCAGATCAACAATTTTGTCCTGATCCAACTCTTTGTGTTCGCGCAAAACTTTTTCAATCACTTCGGCCACCGTACCTTTTTCATAACCCCACTCCGCCAAAGCATAGATACCGCGGCCAATCAAAACAAATTGATCGTGCCTGATAAGTTCATTATGCACCGCCTGAACATTCACGGTACGTTTATCAAAATTGGCATGATCTATTTTTTCCGCAATTGCCGCGAAATGCATCGGCTTTTTTTCGTTTCGTAACACAAATAAAATTTTATCTCTGAGCGTTCGTGGATGAATATGCCTCCACTCAAGCAGTCCAACCAAATCATCATTAAGCAGAGTCAATCGTTTATCGATCTCAATCAAAGATTTCACCTTCACGACATCAAAATTTACTTCCTTCAAATGAGGATTCAACTCATCACTTACTTTATCCAGTTTTTTAACATCACCGTATTTATGCAGCAAATTAATCAGCTGATCAGCAACATGCTTCAAATGATATTCCGGAATCAATCTGTCCCGAACATAAGGATAAAAATTAATGGTATTGCCGACACATTCCAAGCCTTCATGCAGCGCAAGAGACAAATTCAAATTACTGACATTCATATCCACATTGTTTGGCAAAATTTTGGCCAAACTGCCAATTAAATTTTCGGATTTTATTATTCCACCGTTATTTTTAACAACAATAGCGACATACTCGTGCAAACTTCTCAAAGCCGTATTAAAAACATTCCGGCGCATTTTAGACAAAGCATTTTTTTCAATTTGTCTCACGCGTTCACGTGTGACCGCAAACTCTTTACCGATTTCTTCCAGCGTCGCTTTATCGGCACCAACCAGCGCGAATCGCTTGGTGATAACAACTTTTTCCTTATCGGAAAGAAGCAATAGAAAATTTTCTATAAGACCGGGCAAATCTGTTATTGTTTGAACAACAGGCGCAATTTGCGTGCTTTGCATAGGAAAGGAGAGGTTAGGTTTTTTTAAAACTGTAGTGATTATAAAAACATTTTCGAAATATATCAAAAAAATAGTATTGTGGGTATTGCCAAAATAGTTTCTTATTTAATAATTTCCTAAATTTCAAAAATATAACCGATGCAATGAACAGTGCGAATTATGTCGTAGCCTAAGCGTTTCTTGATAATCTTCCGCAAAATATTTATGTGCACGTCAAGAGTATTCGTCGGCCAGCAAATATTCCTGTCCCAAACCTCCTCAAGTAACTCCGTCCGGCTAATAACCTTGCCGCAATTTTGTAAAAAATAAACAAAAAGATCAAAAAGCTTGTTTCGCAAAATGAGCGTATCATCATTGATAAAAACTCGGCGTGACGGAAAATCCAATTTAATTTTCCCAAAAGTCAAATTTTCTAGTTGAGGCATATAATAATATTTATAGGATACCTTAATTTTGTAACTAAAATGGAATGTGGCAAATTTTAAATTTCATTTTTAGAAAAAACGCCTAGATAAAAGGAAAAAAACGCTACGAAAAGTGTTGTCACATGATGTACAACATGCTACTTTGGGAACAATAATAATCAAAAAAATATGAAAGAAGAAAACAAGCAAAAATTTCACGTCAAACTTCCCGAAGAAATTGAAAACGGAGTTTATGCCAATGCCGTTTCCGTACACATTAACAATAACGAATGTGTAATTGATATGGCCTACACTCTGCCTAATACCTCGGAACCGGTGATAAAAATAGTCAGTCGCGTAAACATGAGTCACAAAACCGCTGAATCATTCTTGAATGTGCTTTCCAACGCCATTCTCGACTGGAAAAATAAAAGCAAAACCGCTAACAATTAATCACACATATGAGTCAAACCATAATGGAAAAAGTCGCAGCCTTATGCAAAAGAAGGGGCTTTATCTTCCCTGGTTCGGAAATATATGGCGGCTTCGCCAACACCTGGGACTACGGTCCATACGGCGCTGAACTAAAAAGAAACATCAAAGAATTTTGGTGGAAAACATTTGTGCAAAAACGTAACGACATTGTCGGTCTTGACGCCGGAATCCTGATGAATCCCAAAGTCTGGGAGGCCTCCGGACATGTGGCATCTTTTTCGGATCCGCTAATAGATTGCAAAAAATGCAAAGAAAGAATTAGGGGGGATAAACTCATCGAAGAAAATCTGGGCATCGAAGCCGCTGTTGGCAAATCACTCAAGGAAGTCACGGAAATTATTCAAGAAAATAAATTAAAATGCCCAAAGTGCGGACACATCGAATTTACCGAAGCCCGTTCATTCAATTTGATGTTCAGAACTCATCAGGGTGTGGTCGAAGAAACCGCTACAGCCCTATATCTAAGGCCGGAAACCGCTCAAGGCATTTTCGTAAATTTCAAAAATGTTTTGCAAAGTTGCCGTCAAAAAATCCCTTTTGGCATCGGACAAATCGGCAAGGCTTTCAGAAATGAAATCACTCCCGGGAATTTCACCTTCCGTACGCGCGAATTTGAACAAATGGAAATTGAATATTTTGTTTCACCAAAGGACAAAGCGGAAATTAAGAAAATTTTTGATGAATGGAAGAAAATTTGTTGGCAATGGTACTTGGATCTCGGTATTAAAAAAGATCATTTGCGCTACCGCGAACATACCAAAGACGAATTGTCGCATTATTCCAGCATGACTTTCGATATCGAATACGAATTTCCTTTTGGTTGGGGTGAACTCATGGGCTTGGCTTACCGTGGTGATTTTGACCTCACTCAGCACGAAAAATTCTCCAAAGAAAAATTGGAATATCTGGACCCGGCAACCAATGAAAAATATATCCCTCATGTAATCGAACCCTCTTTTGGCGCTGATCGTACTGTTTTAATTACACTTTTGAACGCTTACGAAGAAGACACCGTGGAAGGTGAGCCCCGCACCATCATGCACTTCGATCCCAAGATCGCGCCCGTGAAAGCCGCAATTTTTCCATTAATTAAAAAACCGGAATTAATCAAAATCACTGACCAGATTTACAGGGAATTAAGCAAAAAATATAATGTGGAATACGATGAATCCGGGGCTGTAGGTAAACGTTATCGCCGCCATGATGAAATCGGCACGCCCTACTGCGTCACCGTTGACTTCGAAACCATCGAAAAAGACCAAAAAGTCACCATCCGCGATCGTGATACGACCAAACAGGAGAGAATCGCCATCTCCGAGGTGGCAAACTACCTTGCCAAAAGATTGGAATAAAAAGTTTCACCGGTGATAGCAAAGCCTCAAGCGTCCCTGCCCTGCACCTACCCGGTTGGGGGATGCTTTTTCTGGCCAAAAGGCCTTCAACACTTGTTCCAAAGGCCTTTTTCTGATACAATGATCAGATAAATTCGAACCTAAAATAACTACAACTATGCAAGAATTCTTCCTGCACATCTGGACCTACATTCAAAACAACTATCAAGCCATGGCAATCTGGGCATTGGCAATAGTTGTCGGTTTGTGGCTGCTTTTGCATTTTATAAGATTGGTTTACCAACATTGGCAATCGAAACATCTTGTATTTTTGAAGGTAATTTTGCCACGTGAGGATTCCCCTAAAGATAAAGAAAAAGAAACCGAAAAGGATTTTCGCGAAAAAGTCTCGGTTATGACCCAGTTTTTTCGCAATCTTTCCGAAACCAGAGGGTTAAATATTTTTAACAAAATAAGAGTATTTTTGTTCAAAAATAATATTTTTTCCTTTGAACTTGTGGCCCACGAAAAAATTATCGATTTCTACATTACTACACCTGCCTACTATCGCGAAATCATCGAAAAACAGATTACATCATACTATCCTGCGGCCGACATCCAACCCAGTGAACCCTACGAAATTGTCAAAAAGGGCAATAAAGTAAAAGGTTTCTACGCCTACGAAGCAAAAAAATACTGGTTTCCCATCAAAACTTACAAAACAATTGAAAATGATCCTCTAAACGACCTTACCAACATTTTTACTCGCTTAAGCGAGGACGAGACCGCCGCCATTCAGATCGTGCTCAGGCCTCGTGATGACAAATGGTCCAAGAAAGCGGAAGCATTCGGTGAAGCCTTTTTCAAAGGCAAACCAAAAGGTGAAGGCATAAAACTTCCGGTCATCGGGCCAATACTCAATGTTTTCAAAGGCATATTTTTAGGTTACGACAAAATGGAAATCGAACCAAAAGCCGAAAGCGGTGGCGGTTATGTGAGAATGCTTCAATCCAAAGAAGAAACCGCCAAACGCATTGGCGAAAAGTCTAACGGCACAGGTTTCGACACAGTGATTCGCTTGTTGAGCACAGCAAAAACAGAGGAACGCGCCGAGGAAATATCCAACAACATCATCGTTTCACTGAATCTTTTTAAAGATGTTTCCGCCAATTATTTTCAAACCAGAAGAATATTTTTCATTGACTCCATTAACGACATACTATTTCTTCACAATTTCAAACATCGCTATCTGGACAATCATCTCTTTTTAATCGGAGAAAAACAGTCCCTGATGAGTGAAGACGAATTGGCCAGTCTTTATCATTTTCCAAGCAGCAAATATAATTATACTCCCAACATTCACTGGCTTGATTACAAAGTACTACCCGCTCCGGTGGATACCCCTACCGCCGGTGTTTTACTTGGCAATAATTTCTATCGCGGTATCAAAAAGGAAATTTACATACAAAAGATCGACCGTTCCCGCCATCATTACATCATCGGTAAATCCGGCTCCGGTAAATCCGCGCTTTTGTCCTTCATGGCCAGACAGGATGCCGTCAGTGGTGAAGGCTTCTGCATTATCGATCCGCACGGCGATCTGGTGGACGAAGTCATCGATTACATCCCCAAGGAAAGAGCTAAAGACGTGATCATTTTCGATCCGGCCGATGTCGAAAGACCGATGGGTTTGAATATTTTGGAAGCTACCACCCCCGCCGAAATGGATCTCGCCGCTTCTCAAGCCACGGAAATTTTTATCAAACTTTTTGGTGATGAAATTTTTGGTCCGCGTATCCAGCACTATTTCCGCAACGCTTGTTTGACGCTTATGGAAGACAAAGAAGAGGGTGCCACTCTCATCGATGTACCGAGAATTTTCGTGGATGACGCCTTCATGAAATATAAAGTGGCCAAGGTCACAAATCCCGTCGTAAAATCTTTCTGGGAACATGAATACGCCAACACCGGCGATCGTGAAAGACAGGAAATGATCCCATATTTCAGCGCCAAATTCGGTCCGTTCATCACCAATACAATCATGAGAAATACCATCGGTCAGAAGAATTCTGCCTTTGATTTCCGCAAGGTCATGGACGAAGGCAAAATTCTGCTGGTAAAACTTTCCAAAGGTAAAATAGGTGATTTAAACACCCAGCTGCTCGGCTTGGTAATGGTGGCGCGTATCCAAATGGCCGCCATGAGCCGTACCGACATTGAGGAAAAAGATCGTAAAGATTTCTTCCTTTACGTGGATGAGTTCCAAAATTTTGCCACCGACAGTTTCTGTTCCATCCTTTCCGAAGCCAGAAAATACCACTTAAGCTTGATAATGGCTCACCAATACATAAATCAGTTGGTGACCACTAAATTTGGCAGCACTTCTACCGGAATCCGCGATGCCGTCTTCGGCAACGTCGGTACACTTTCTTCTTTCAAAGTGGGCGCTGAAGATGCCGAATATTTGGCCAAAGAATACGCCCCATTGTTGACCGAACAGGACGTGATCGGCATTTCCAATTACAAAATGTACATGAAATTAAATATCAACAACACCACTTCCAGACCTTTCTCCGTAGCCACAATCTGGGATGAAAGCAAGAAAAATCCAAAGGTGGGCAAAATTATTCGTGAATATGCCAGATTGAAACACGGTCGCAAGAGGGAATTCGTGGAACAGGAAATCGTTTCGAGAATTGGTATCGACGTAAATTCCGCTCCAATAGATACCAGCAAATTACCCGGTCAGCCAAACTCCATGCCACCGCCTACTGAAGCAAATCCCATGGCCCAAATGATGGCAGCTGGCGCGGGTACGACAACTCCACCCTCTGCACAGACACCGCCCGCGGCCGACAAATCCGCGGTTCAAGTGACGGCTACGGCAGCGACCAACACTTCTACATCACCCTCGGCCGATAAATCCTCTTCATCAACTCCACCGCCGTCAATGGATAAGTAATCACTATAATCTTGGCAAGTGGCTCACGCCAGGCCTCGCATCAACCAGGATCCACACTCGCATTTACGCGGTACTCGGCAAAATTTTCGAACGCCATCAAAGAGGTTTCACCGGTGATACTTTTTTGAGCCAAAATGCGGCATCATGCGAGGAGCCCCGCTACATCCGCGCCGTCCAAAAGCGCCAAATCATCGCCCAAACAAACGGCAAATGTTCCTACCCTAATTGCAATTCTCCCTACACAGTTCTCCATCATACCGACCGCTACAGCGAGAGCAGGTGCGCGAGTACTTGCTCAAGCTGTCCAAGAAGGACGGTGCGGAGAACAAGCTCGAGGCCTTCAACAATGCCCTCGAATCGGCGCTCCGCGGCACCTCTGCAGCATGAAGGCGCAGGCGGCCCCCGCCGAAGAGAAGGCAGCCACGGAGCCGCCGAAGGCTGCCGAGCCGCCCAAGGCCCCGGAACCGCCCGAGCCCAAGCCCGAGCCCAAGAAGTAGCCGGAAATCCCGGCAAGCCAAAACTCGCCCCGGGCATGAAAGGGGGCGGAACAAAAATCACGGAGGTAGATCAGACCAACGAGAGGAATGGCCCCGACGTTCACACGCCGGGGTCTTTTCTTACAATTCCCCCTTATACCCACTCAATTTTTCCTTCCAATTACCTCCAAAAACATCATTTTTCACCAAATATTCAGCAGACTCCACCAGCTGTTGCAAAGCAATTTTTCGTTCGCCTGGATTGGTTCTCATCGGATCCAAAGCGGTCACCAGACCCTTATGATATTCCACAAATTTTGCCACTCTGGTTTGAGGCGATTCGTTAAAATTTTTATCGATGTATTCCATTGTTCTCAAAGTGGCCAAACGGTACAATTCTACATATTTTATGGCCTCGGGATTATTGGCATCCTTATAAAATTTATCATAAAGTTCCTGCGATTGATCAAAATCGGCACGGAGATTATAAATTTCTCCACCATCATCAAATAATTTATTCATTCTTACACTAAACTGCGCATCTGTTTCACTTTTGCCCTTTTCCAGCCAGTCCGTTCTC
>JACRIB010000030.1 GCA_016235895.1 Candidatus Peregrinibacteria bacterium
ACCATTAAGAAAAATTGCGGATAAGGCAAATATAAACGCCTCAACCGTTCTCAGAAAATGCGATATAGCACTCAAAAAACTTCCACATAATAACGAGATAACAAAGCGATATTGCGACCGTTTTTGCGGAATAATGGTCGTAGACGGTAAGTTCGTCAAAGTAAGGGAATATGGACGCAAAATACCTCTCCTCTGGGGTCTGGACTATCTAAGTCACGATGTGCCGGTATATCGCTTCGCTCCCTCTGAAAACTATCAATCATGGCTCAAATACTTCGGATATCTCAAAAGCATCAGATACCCCATGAAAATGGTTGTTTGCGACGACAATGAGAATATTCAAAAAGCAGCAGAATATATATTCCCAAATGTCTTGATTCAAATCTGTCACAACCATTTTCTTGAGAATATTAGAAAAGAACTGCATGTACGAACAGATCCGACATATCAGCAATTTGTAGCGGAATTGAAAGAAGAACTTTTTAAAAGAAAAATCATGATCGAAACTTTCAGAAAATGCTCATACAAACTATTTGAAAAATATGCGAAGGATGAGAGAGCTGTAAAGGTATTGTTGAAAATCAACGAATACACCAAAGAACTCACTGCCGCAAACTATCTAAGAAAAGCCCCAAGAACAACAAATATAATGGAATCCTTCAATTCTCATCTTCAGGGCAGATTGAAGACCATAAAGGGATTTCAATCATTCAAATCGGCCGACCTCTGGCTAAACGCATATATTCTCAGAAGACGACTTAAACCATTCACAGATTGTTGTTCAAAATTTCGCTATCTGAACGGCAAAAACTCATTTTCAAAAACCTGCACAAGACTTTTACGAAAACAGGGCTTTAAGCCGCTTCTCTTCTAGACCAAATCCGCCCGTTTTGCAACGGTTACAACGAGGATCTTGCGAACGAGCCGTACGAGCTTGTACGGCGAAGAGGAAGCGACGAAGTTGACACAGCAATACGCGTTTTTCGGAGGTTCCTTAATTTATTTTGTAGGATCAAGACAAGTAGATTTGACATTAAGCCACTGAGCGAACGCGGTATTGTTTGTCGCGTCGACATAACAAAAAGAAGCATCTCTATCAAGCCTTGTAACAAGCATTCTATTAGCTGTAAAAGTACAACCAACCAATACTTGTCCGGAAGGACAAGTGGAACTCATAGTTCCAGGAGCGCCGGCGGCAACATTCGTACCACTACCCAAATAAAGATTATAAGTTCCGAATGCTTTGGCGGTAACCTTATTCCACACTTTCAAATCACCATTAACGTTTAAAAGAGGCTGTGTGCCTCCGGACGGAATCGCGCCGGAAATAGTTTTTCCAAAGACAACATCTCCATAAAAAACTCCGGTTCCGGCAATGGTAAGCCCACTTGTGGAACCAAGGCCTCCACCCGCAATAATAGATCCTGTGGAAACCGTATTCCCGGTTACAGACAAATCTTTTACAACACTTGCGTTCCCTATAACGTTCAAATCATCATCAACCTGAAGAGGCGCGGGGACACCGTTAAAAGAAGCCGGATTTTTAACGATTTGAAAACTTGCAATTGTAGCGGAAAAACTACTTGCCAGAGGATCTTTGGGATTGAAACCTGGAGGATCCTGCAAAATCAACTGACCATTAATGGAAATAAGATTCTTTTTAGTATTTACTATATTCCCCCAAACATCAAGATTCCCGGCTTTAATTGTAACGTTACCGCTACCTGCAACACCGCTTCCGTTAACATCAATAGCGCTATTTATAGCAATAACGCTCCCGCTGGGATTTGCTATGGGCCCCGTCAAATTTATTCCGTTAAAAGTCGGACTCACGGCGCTTCCCGGAGGGGAATAAGTCGGCGCGCCGATTGTAGTATTTACGCCCAAAAAAAGTACACCGCTCAAAACGGCGATAACGGAAGGAACAATCCAAGGTTTAAAATTTCTAATTTTCATAAGATAAGGAATGAAGATTTATCTTCGATAATTTTAGCATGAATAGTTTGTCGCAAGCAATAACTAAATCGCAAGAAACAGGAGCTGCTTTTATTTATGCGTGGCGTAAGGAGCCAGCCGCAGTATTTTAAGTAACTGAAAATCCGGCTGGCGACGATCGAGGGGAGCTTGAGATGTTCTTGAATTACAGCAAAATGAAAGCGAGCCGTACACGCATAAATAAAAGAAGCTCCTGTTTCTTAAATCGCATCCTTTATTTTAAAATCTATGTTCTCGGTCAATGAAGGAATCGCGGGCGACCACGCAGGCCAGCTCTCTATCTCAACTTTATTTATTTCCGGAAGATTTTGAATATATGTTTTTGCTTCATCCGTATTTTTACCGGCGATATGTTCCTTGATTTTCTCCAAAAGCTTTTTCCCGTTTTCTTCATCGGGATTGATTTCAAATTCCTCAATGCCTTTCATGTTTGCAGTGAGTTTTATTTTCCCGTTTCCGCTGTCCCATTCAAAAATCCTATAAGATATTGAATTCTCATTTATTTGCAGAAGTTTTTTTTGCGGACTTTTTTTCATCAAAAGTTCTTTTTTCAAAATATCCATCATTTCGCCAGTACTGTAATAAACGCCTGAAACATCCACCGATCCGCTTATAGTAAATTGGCTTAAAGACTGCCCGATCAAATTGGTTGGCACATTCATTTTAATTTCACCGATTTTAACCGCGCCTTCACCTTTCAGTATTGAATAATTTTTATAATCGCCGCCTGTCAATTTAACTTTTTCTTTCATGGCGGTTTCAAGCTGGACAAAAGCATCTTTTAAAATTTCATCCTTCAGTCTGGATTTTGCCGCATCAATATCTTCAGCGGTAATGAATAGCGTGAAATCCGTTACTCCTCCCGTCATTGGAGCATAGCTTTCACCGTAAATTTTTGATCTGCTGTCTTCTTTGAGTCCGGGAAGGAAAAATTTGGTTGGAGCGATATTGCCGCGTTCCCCGACAACGGCTCCATATGCGTCCACGCTATCGGCAATAACGGGAACTTCAATTTTCCCCGGACCTTTGGCTCCGGCCGCCGGCACGTTAACTCCTGATATAATTCTAAACACAATGCCCTCATTTGTTTGAAATCTCGTTTTCTCAACAAATGTACGAGTCTCCGAAGTTGTATTTATAATTGTAATTTTGCCACCCGCATTCACGCCTTTCTCCGAAAATTTCTTCCCCGTGCCAAAATGAGTAATGGTTTTATTTACGGTTGTGGAAAGAGGATAACTTGCGATCACATGAATAGGTCTTGTATCCAGCTCCGAATGATTTTTTTGTGAATCCGCCAAAACTATATTTACGGATTTTTCCAAAACGGTGGCGGAAGGCGTCAGATATACCGTAGCTCCCGGCAAAGCTATATAAACAACAACAAGCAAAATAAAAATACTTAAAACCGTTAGCCCGATTAAAGCATGGCGATTCGGAGCGACAATAACAAATCTTGATTTTGATTTTTCCGTTTTAGGCTGTTTCTGATCTATTTTCGAAATATTAATCAGCTTATTGCCTTTAGTCTTTTTGAGTATCTCGCTTATTGAAAGTTTTTTTTCTTTAAGACGAGTCGGAGTATCATCCGTGGCGGAATTTACGCTTGCTTTTAGGGGAGTAATTTTAAGTTTTTCATCGTCCGTATCGGTTGAAAAAAGAGAAATTCCATTCGGTTCATTTTCTTTGTTGTATACGGGAATCCCTGCTTGCTTAGCCATGTGAATGCCATTTTTGTCATTGGTTATTATGAAAACTTTTTTACCTATGTCGTCAGCTTTTCGCTTTAGTATTTTTAAATTCACCGCGCTTTGAAAAAGTATGGCTCTGTGAGGAATGACCACATATATATCTTTTGCGTTTAATGGAACGATTTTGTCATAAACGGCAGTTATCTCATCATCGATTTCAGCGTAAATAACTTTTTTTTTCGGATCGTTTTTGTTAGGCATGAGGGGGAATTAGAAGACATGGATTCCAAAATTATATTTGCATGAGCCGCACAACTTTCTTCAACAATTTGGACAAAACCTGTTCTTCATTTATAAATTCGATAGCTAAATTCGCGAGGGCCATAGGCACAATATCTTGATGGTCTTTCAAAAGTCTTGTTTCATCCATCAAATTCGTAACCATTTTTGGAGACGCGAAACTCACTTGAGGCTTTCTGCTGAATCTCATTGATTTAAACCATTCGCGGCTTTCCAATGCCTCTTTTATTTCAGGCAGATGAGCGCCTCCTCCTGAAAGCAGAATTTTTGAAGGAAAGCTGTCTATATTATCAAAATCTTCAAGAGTCAAAACGACGCCGGAAAGCCATACCTCGGAGTCGATTTTCATTGCTTCCCGTACGATTTTATTTGATTGTCTTTCTAAATTATCACTGCTGTACGCGAGTTTTATTTCCTCAGCTTCTTTGAATGAAATATTTAAACTTTGAGTCAGTCTTTTGGTAAAAGTTCGTCCCCCAAGTGTGAACATTTTTGTCCCTTCCAAGGCGCCATTTCTTACAACAGCGACATCAGTCGTTCCTCCTCCTATATCAAGAAAAATAGCGCTGAACTGTCCGCTTTCTTCATAACCCAAACATCGAGTTAAAGCGTATGGTTCCGCGGCGATTGAAATAAGCTCTTTATCTATTTCTGCGGCGATTGTCTGAAGAGCGCCGTAATGAACAAGGGGAGCAAAAGCGTTAAAAATGCTCAAAGTTACTTCTTTGCCCTGAAATCCGATAGGGTTTGTAACCCTATATCCATCAATTCTTACATCCACAATGGCCGCGTTTACAAGTTTTACGTCTATTTCGCTGTATCCGGTCTCTTCAGATAATTGGCTTCTGACAAAGTCAAAAGCCCTCCATTGGATTTTATGCACGATATTTTTTAATTCGGATAAATCTATTTTACTGTTCGCGTCTCTGCGAATATAAGTTGTTGTGTTTGTGGCTCCTTTTACCAATTCTCCGGATATCCCAATGATAACCCTGTTGGTCGTGGCGCCTGCCATATTTTCAGCTTCTCTAATTGCCGCATGGCAATTCGCGATCACGGAAGCAATATCCGTAACGACACCGCTTTGCATGTCTCCGAGTTTTTGTTGTTTCCTTCCGACCCCAAGCACTCTGGCCTTACTGCCGCACGCCTCGCAAACAAGAGCTTTCACGACATCCGTGCCTATATCCAAAGCCAGAAAGTAGTTATCGTTGGACTTTTTTTTAATGCCGCGGAAAAATCTCATCATGAAGAGAGAACTTTAAAGTAAAAAGCCCAGCAAATATACGGCAATTTTTTCCCTAAATCAAGGATTCGCCTAATTTTTCAAATACCAATCGCTTCCGCTATCAAACCCAACTTTGTTTTTCCGTCTTTCTTTGAATCTCTCGATTCCAAGTTCAACAAGTCGATCAACCAGTTCCTCGTAGCCGATACCTGCCTCTTTCATCATCTTTGGATACATGCTTATACTTGTAAATCCCGGCATCGTATTTATTTCATTCAAATAAATTTCACCGGTAACGCGATCCAAAAGGAAGTCCACTCTGGAAAGTCCGCTGCAGTCTAAAATCTTATATGCCTTCATGGACATGTTTCTGATTTTATCAGACACATCTTTGTCTATATTTGCGGGAACCTCAGTCGTCGAAACGCCGTTTACATATTTATCGTAAAAATCATAAAATTCGCCTCCGACAATTACTTCTCCGACAGGAGCGGCTATTAAGTCATCATTTCCCAATACGGCGCATTCTATTTCTCTCGCGTTTATGGCTTTTTCAATAAGAATTCTGCTGTCAAACTCACACGCCAAATTTACTGCGGACTCCAAATCCTCGAATTTTTTAACCTTGGAAATGCCAACCGAAGATCCCATATTCGACGGTTTTACAAAACAGGGAAATCCGATATTTTCTTTTATATCAGACAAAATCGGTTTTTTCTCTTTCCCCCATGCCAATCTGTTTATGCCTATTGAAGGAACAACTGGAATGCCATTGGCTTTCAGCAAAGCTTTTGTCTGGATTTTATCCATGGCCGTTGAAGAAGCCAAAACTCCTGATCCGGCGTAAGGAATTTGCAGAATTTCAAAAAGTCCCTGAATTGTGCCGTCTTCACCGAACGGGCCATGCAAAACGGGAAAAGCAAAATCAATTTGAATAAATTTTCCCAAGCGACCCGAAGGGTTGCTAGACAAGTAGTGTGAGCGAGCAGAGCGAGCGAACTCCTCATCCTCGATAAAAATTCCAGGGTTTTCAGGATTTGTACTCAAACTTACTCGTTCAAGCGAATCAAATTTCTGCTTTTTAAAAGCCTCAAGGCAGTTTTCGCCCGTATACCACTGCCCACTTCTGGTAATACCTATTTCAATTATTTTACGACCATCCGCCGCAAGCGCCGCGATTATAGAACTCGCGGAAACCAAAGAAACTTCATGTTCTCCGCTTCTGCCGCCAAAAATCACACATATCTTTATTTTTTTAGGCATAATTTATTTTTTATACGCGAATATTATACATAAATCCTAGGAATTCTGTCATTAATTCTCGTCGTCGCTTCGTAGTTTATCGTTCCGGCCCATTTTGCAAAAAGTTCGGCGGAAATATTTTCATCACCATCTTTTCCAAGCAATGTAACATCATCCTCAATTTTCGCTTCGGGAATATCGGTTACGTCAACCATAATAATATTCATGCATATTCGACCTCTGACATAAGCTCTTTTCCCATGAATAAGCACATAGGCGTCTTTTAGCCCTCTGTCATATCCGTCATAATATCCGACAGGCAAAATGGCGAGAGTGGTGTCGTGAGTGGTCTTATAAGTGCATCCATATCCGACAAATTCTCCTTGAGGGATTTTTTTTATCTGCGCTATTTTTGTTTTCCATGTAAGGGCGGGGATAAGTCCAACACCATTTTCATGTTTTCTTGCATAAGACAAATACGTCTCATTTGACGGCCACATGCCATAAGCCGCAATCCCCGGTCTTACCATTTGGAAATGAGTTTCAGGGAAAAGAAGAATCGCGGCGGAATTCGCGCAATGTTTTATCGGTATATTGATGCCGTTTTCTTCCAATAAGTTTATCGCTGAAACAAATTTTGCCAGTTGAACTTCAGCGTAAGAATGATCTGTCATATCTTCGATATTCGCGAAATGAGTGGATAAACCCTCTATTTCAATGTTTTTAAAAGTTTTAATAAATTTAGCCAACTCAAGCAAATTTTCTTCCGCGAGTCCTTGCCTGTTATTCCCTGTTTCAGCTTTTAAATGAACTTTAGCGATTTTTCCCAATTTCTCCGCGATAACTCCCAATTTTTCAACAGTCTCCTTATTATATACAACAAGCCTGCAATCCAGCCTTAAAGCCTCTTCGAGACTATCCAAAGGCACATATCCTAAAACATAAATTGGCGCATCAACACCATTTTTACGCAGAGAGCGAGCCTCATATATCGCGTTCACGGCAAGCCAATCCGCTCCCGAGTCAAGAAAAACCTCGGCGGTTTCGACAAGCCCATGCCCATAAGCGTTTGCCTTCACGCAAGGACAAAGAATCTTACCCTTCCCAATAATTTCTCGAAAACACCTGATATTATTTCGGATAGCCCCCTTCGAAACTTCCACCCATGTAAGTTCATTCATGCGAAACAAAATACATAAATTTTTAAGAATTATCTAGTTTGACATAAATACAGAAATATTGTAGAATATAGCAAACGCAATATCATTTAACAAAAACAAAAATGAAAAACAAAGTAAGTTTGCGTACCGCGATCACGTTAGCAACGATTATTTCAGCGTTGCTTGTTTTAGGTGTAAGCACAGGTAGCCAAAGCTTAAAGCTGGCCGCCCTTTTAAGCGATGATACGGGAAAAAATACTGTAAAACATGATTGTAAGGATGGAGAATTTTGGATTGAGGAAAGCCAAAGCTGTGTTTTCGAGGATAATCAAAACGAAAATCATGATCAAAAAGACAATAAAGGTGACAAGATGAAGAAAGATGACCCGGTGAATAAAGACGATAAAGATCATCAAGATAAAAAGTTTTTTGATAACAAAGATGACAGCATGGACAAAGGTAATAAGATGGAAAAAAACTTCAAAAATGAAAAAAATTTCAAGATGGAAAAGGATTTTAAGACGGGAAAAGACGACAAATTTGACGACAAAGGCAATAAAAAAATGGAGGATACGGACACCATGAAAATGAATGACAATAACGACAATATGGGACAAAATAACGGGGATCATCAAGGCCCAAACAACTGTTTCGAAGATTCAAAATGCAGAGAAAAATCTTTAAAACAGGATCTCAAAGATATCGAAAGATTAATCAAAGAGAGTAAAAAAGATCAGTCCCTCGTAGATGAGCTTACAAAACTAAAAGAGGACTTAAACAACGCTAAATCACAGGATGAAGTTGATTCAATAAGAGAAAAAATTCAGGAGATTCAACGGAAGGTTCAAAATTTGCGTATGAGTAAAGACATAGAAAGAATGCAAAAAGACCTCGATAATCAGAAAAAACATTCAGACAAAGACAAAAAATTTCTGGAAAAAACCAAAAAAGATAATCCGGAGTTAGCGGACGAAATAGACAAACAGATGGAGCGAATGGATAAAGTAATTGAACTTCAAAAAAAAATGCTTGAAGCAATGAAATCCATGGGGCAATCAAGCGACCCTGAAGATTGGGATTCCATAAACAGCATAAGAGAAGAAATGGATAATTTGAGAGAAGAAATGGATAATTTCTGGCCTAAACTTCAAAAAAACCAAGATCAAAACATGTCCGGACGAATATTAGCGGACGTGGAAAAAGAGATTGCGAAATTCCAAAACAGTCCTGAATATAAAAATCTCTCAAAAGAACTTAAAATAAAAGCTGATGAAATAATCGCGACAGCAAAATCTCTCGTTGAAGAGGGTAAGAAATGCCAAAAAGACGAAGACGAGGAATGTATGATGTCGGTGGGCGACAAATTGCAAGAATTGGGCCAAAGAGCTGAAACTGTTTTGGGTCAGCCAAATTCGGATTTCGAAGATAGGGGATATGACAAAGGATCCGACGCGAAAATAGAAAATTACACTAAAGACATGAGTCGTGAAAAAAAGACCGAAATCCTCAAGAGCATCCTTAATTCAGATCCTTCTCTTATGCAAGACCTATTGAAAGATGAAGCTGTCGTTAAATCGGTTTTAAGAGTCTTGGATAGAATGCCTAAAGAATTTCAAAGCGGCTTTCTTGACGCGAAATCAAAAATCAGAGACCTTTACAATGAGATATATCAGACAAACCCCGATATATTAAACTCTAAAGAAGATATTCTTGACTATAACTATTACGGGACAGCTCAAGACGAACTTATATCCGCACTGGGAAAAGTTCTTAATAAATCAATGACTTTGGCTGAGTTAAAAGGCCAGTTTAACGAATGGAAAGATTCATCCAGAGAAGCGAAAGCTAAAGATGGAGTTATAAGCTTTAAAGACGTGGATGACAATGCTTGGTACAACGAAGCCGTGGAAGGTATGAGAAACTTCTTGAAAGGAAAAGATGGCAGATACGCGGGAGAAGATAGATTATCATACGCGGAAGCGTTAAAAATCGGTCTCGAAGTATTGGGCAAAGGTCAGTCTTCAAACGAACCTTCTTACCCAGGCGCGAAAAATCATTGGGCAAAAGGATACTACGCGGAGGCGGAAAAATCGGGAGGAATTACATTGCTTGATCCCGACCACTTCATTACAAGAGGTGAAATGTCCAGACTGATCATTGAAATTGCCCTTGGTGGACCTCAAAATCATTCAACGGCTAGTTTCAGCGACTTAAGCGTATCGGATAAATTCTTCAATTTTGTGGAAACGTTGAAAGATTATGGAATAATCAGCGGAGACAAAGGCAAATCCACTGTAAGACCCAACGACACGCTAAACCGCGCTGAAGCGGCAAAGATGTTCTTCAAAGCTTCAAAAGCATTCCAATTGCAAACGCTAAACACGGAAGATCTTAAAAATCTTGTGACAAAATAAGACGAGAATCAATCAAGTTAGAAAAAGAGGCTGAAATATAAACAAAATCAGCCTCTTTTTAATACGTAGTTTCACGAATCTCAGGTACACCTTGACATGTGGGGATATAGAATAAAAGAGATTCTATATCTTTAACCTATATCCCTATGCAAGTATACCGAAAAACATATTGTCTGCGAGGCATTCGAAGGGCACTGAAAC
>JACRIB010000032.1 GCA_016235895.1 Candidatus Peregrinibacteria bacterium
ACCGCTACGATTTTTGTTTTTTCTCACAAACATACCCCCATTTTAGATTTGCAGCACCCAAATTTCAATTAATTATCTCAAATAAACTCACTAACAAGCCATTTCATTTTTTATAAAATTGTCTTTGCGGAAAACAGGAGTGGTCGATTCGTCTTTCAAGATATGTAAAAAAAGCATAGTTTCGCGACGACTTTGACATTGAAAGTTTCACCGGTGAGACTTTTTACCGGCTCCCTTCCCATAGTCTCACAATCCCAATATGCCCACTCACTTCAGGGGTGGAACATATGTTTGTACCTGTCCGGATCATCTGTTGATTTTTTTCTTGACTTTAAAATGCTTCTGGCTAAAATGAAGCCCGCCGTGCGACAAAGTCGCACAGCGAAGCGAAAACCACTTTTTTACTCGTAACGAAACCACCTTGTTAAAGATCAGACTTACTCGCATTGGAAAAACAAAACAGCCAAGTTTCCGTGTAGTCCTTCAGGAACACACCGCTCCGGTAAAAGGCAAGTTCATCGAAGAACTTGGTTTTTATCGTCCGGCCGCCAAGCCGAAAGAGGTCAAATTCGAACTGGATCGAGTCAAACATTGGTTAAAAATGGGCGCCCAACCATCCGATACCGTAGCTGTTTTATTGAAAAAACAGGGTGTCGAAAACATGGATGCTTTCATTGCTCCACGCAATAAAAAGCATCTCAGTAAAAGTGCTGCACCGGCAGACGCCAGCCCCGGCCCAGCCGCCAGCGCGTAGCGTAACAGGCGACGAAGTCGCCAACAGCCGCATAGCGGCCTAAAAATAGAAGTTTTGGCTTTAGCCAAAACACCGCATCCTGATTAAAATTTTCCTTAAATCCTTAATCCTTAATCCCCCCGCCATGACAGACCAAAATGTTACAGCCGATCGTGATTTCGTTGAATACGTTGTCAAACAGATTGTCGAAAAACCGGACGAAGTTGTTGTAGAAAGAGTTGTAGACGAAATGGGAGTGCTCATCACTCTCAAAGTTTCCAAGGACGATATGGGCAAAATCATCGGCAAAAGCGGCCAAACCGCCAAAGCCCTCCGCATTTTGCTTCGCATAATCGGTTCCAAAAATAACGCACGTGTCAATTTGAAAATAGTTGAACCGGAAGGCGAACAGGTCTAATATACAAGCATGGCAAACATTGCAGACGGTGGCTCTACCCTCGGAGGCAACCAAGCTGTTGGTACCAAGTCCATAGTGGAAGCCGCCCAAAATTATCAAATTCTCGAAATCCTTAATCGTGGATTGGCTTACGCGATCATCATCGCCGGTTTACTCTCGGTAATTTTCATTTTCATCGGTGGCATTTCTTTCATTCTTTCCGGCGGCGCCGAAGACAAAATCAAATCCGCCGTTTCCACCATTCGTTACGCAATAATTGGCCTGATCGTCACAATTTTGGCCACGGTAATCGTCGGCACAGTCGGCAAAGCCATGGGCCTGGACATCATCCGTTACTTGAATTTTGGAGACATCATTGACACGATCAAGAGCATCACCGCCAGCAGCGGCACAAGTGGTGGCGGGCTACAGTGATTACTTCACCAGCACCGTCTCCAACCCTTGCCTCACGATACTCGTCCAGTCGTAAGGAAATTTGAAAGTCTCCAAAGCCCTTACCAGAGCCGCAAAAATCGACCACGAATCACCACCCTTGTAAATAAAAGCATTGCCCGTTTCATGATTTGGATTGTAATCCTGCACTTCCGCGCGCATCGGACTGACGGGAATCGTGCCATTGAGCAGCATTTCTTCCACATCGCTAAATTGAAAACCCAGCGCGATATCCGCCGCCTGCAGCACAATCTTGCGATTATTGCGGCTGTAAGGCAAAACCACAGTATGCGGAATGGACAAGGCTCCGAGATTGCTGTCGGCCAGAATCACAACCTGCACGTCAATATGCGCCGTCCCTTCTAAAATTTTTTTCAAAGTTTCTTCAAAATCCGGCGTCAATTCTTTGTCTAAAATGACAGCCAAAAGCGGCTTCCTGGTATTAAATGACAGTTTTCCGGAAAGAAATTTTTTAATTTCTTTCTTTTGTTTGAGGAAATTATCCAGAGAGTTTGCACTCATATTTTTTTGTTTTTGTTATTTCGCAATTATACCCTATAATTCAGCAAAAGTCGAGCACCATAAAGCATGATATCCTTGACGCTCGCACGGCTTATTATCTAATTGTAAATGAAACTAATTCTCATCGACGGCAACGCCATCATCCACCGCTCCTTCCACGCCATTCCCCCTTTCCGCACCAGCAAGGGCGAATTAGTAAACGCCGTTTACGGCTTCGCTTCGATTCTTTTGAATATTTTGAACAAAGAACAGCCGGACTATATCGCCGTGGCTTTCGATCTCAAGGGACCGACTTTTCGCCATCACGAATATAAAGAATACAAGGCTACGCGCGTGAAAGCGCCCGACGAACTCTACGCCCAAATCCCGCGCATTCACAACGTGGTCAAAGCTTTTCAAATTCCAATTTACACCAAGGAAGGTTTTGAGGCCGATGACATACTCGGCACTCTGGCGAAACAAGCGGACGGAAAAAATCTCAACACTTTCATTGTCACCGGAGACATGGATACTCTCCAGCTGGTAAACGAAAAAACAAAAATTCTCGCCAATGCCCAAAAATGGTCGGAACCCATAGTTTACGACATCGCGAAAGTCATGGGCCGCTACGGCTTACAGCCAAGCCAAATTGCCGATATGAAAGGTCTGCAGGGCGACAATTCCGATAATTTGAAAGGCGTGCCCGGCGTCGGCCCCAAAACCGCGCGCACTCTCCTACAAAAATACGGCAGCCTCGAAAATCTTTATAAAAACCTCGCCGAAATCACAGGCTCCGTCCACGACAAACTCGCTGCGCACAAAGCCGACGCTTTCCAAAGTAAACATCTCGCCACAATTATTACCAACGTTCCCGACATCACGCTCGACCTCGCCGCCTGCAAAACTCACGACTACGACGAAGCCACCCTCCGCGCCATCTTCGAAGAACTGGAATTCAAAAGACTCCTCAACCGCCTCAACACTTTCCACAAGATCTCCGGCGAAAAAAAGGCGGCGGCAAGTAGTCTTCAGGAATCACTGTTTTAGTTGACAAAACCCCAAAAAGGAATAGAGTTATCCCCCAATGGCCAAACAAGAGCCAAAAAGACCGAATAAATCTTTTGTACAACCAACAAATTCATTTGTAACTAAAATAATTTTCTAGTAACATCGCAATTGCACAAAAGTCATCGACCATCGAACATTGTAAATTGATAATTGACCCCCATGGCTAAAACAAGAATAGTAGCGAGTCTCGACATCGGCAGCTCCAAAATCAGGACAGTAGTAGGCATTATGGACGATGCGTCCCTGGTTCCCAATATCATCGGCGTCGGCATTGCTCCCTCCACCGGTCTCCGCAAGGGAGCGGTAATTGACGTGGAAGAAACCATAAACAGCATTTCTTCTTCTCTTGAAGATGCTGAAAGAATGGCCGGCGAACCGATCAATCATGTGTTCCTGGGCGTTGGTGGTAATCACATTGATTCTCTCAACAGCAAGGGCGTTATCGCCGTAGCTCATTCCGAAAACGAAATCAGCGAAGAAGATGTGGATCGCGTGCTCGAAGCTGCTCAGGCCGTTACTATTCCTAGCAACCGCAGAATCTTAAGAATTATTCCAAAAACTTTCACCGTTGATGAACAAAAAGGCATCAAATACCCGGTTGGCATGACCGGTATACGCCTTGAAGTGGAAACGCACATTGTCACCGGCTTCGAACCGGTTATTAAAAATATTGAAAAATGTGTCCTGCAATCCGGCGTGGATATCGATGATATTATTCCGGCTTGTCTCGCTTCTTCCGAAGCAGTTCTCTCCAAACGCCAGAAAGAGCTTGGCGTCGTGGTGGTGGACATCGGCTGCGGCGGCACATCCGTCACGGTTTTCGAAGATGGCGCCACTCTCCACACTTCCGTGATTCCGGTTGGCGGCGAAAACGTCACCAACGATGTAGCTATAGGTATGCGCACTTCCATCGACACTGCCGATAAATTAAAAATTGAATATGGCAGCGTAAATCCCGAAGACGTAAACGACAGAGAAACAATCGATCTTTCACTTTTAAGCAAAATTGATACACATCTGATTTCCAAGAAACAAGTTGTGGAAATTATCCAGGCTCGTTATCACGAAATTTTTGTCCTCGTTAAAGACGAATTAGCCAAAATTCATCGTGACGGCATGTTGCCGGCCGGTGTTATTCTTACCGGTGCCGGCGCCAAAATGGCAGGGGTAATTGATCTGGCCCGTGAGACCCTGAACTTACCGGCGCAAATTGGCTTCCCTCAAAATTACGATGGGGTAGTGGATAAAATCGATGATCCCGCTTACGCTACAGCCATCGGCCTCCTGCTTTGGGGTTCACGTTTCGAAGGACGTCACCACGCCGGACTCAAAAACATCAATTTCAAGAAGGGATTCGCCGGTATCAAAAAGTGGTTTAAGAATTTGGTTCCTTGAGCCACGTTTCATATTGACATTATGTCAATCGAACGGTAATAATCAGACACGAACAAAGTGAGTGTCCTAGCCAACAAAAGGTTTTGACGCTAGTCAAAACACCACTTCCAATCCGCTAACTACTTACAACCATGGCAACACAAGACGATAATTTGGATCTCAAGAATCTCTTTTCAAAAGGAAGAGAGTCTTCACGCACACCGGCAAGGACAAAAACCATGGAAGTAAAACCGGAAATTACACCGGTGGCTAATATAAAAGTCCTCGGTATCGGCGGTGGTGGCTGCAATGCCGTGAATCGCATGATTAAATCCGGACTCAAAGGAATTGAATTTATTAGTATAAACACCGACGCTCAAGCTCTTTATCATTCCGACGCCGGCACAAAAATCAATATCGGTCACGCTACGACTCGCGGTCTTGGCGCAGGTAGTAATCCCGATATTGGCCGTCAGGCTGCGGAAGAAAGTATCGACGAAATTCGTGATGCCATCGATGGCAGCGACATGATTTTTATTACCTGCGGTCTCGGTGGTGGCACGGGTACGGGTGGCGCTCCGGTTATTGCCGGTCTGGCCAAGGAAATGGGCATTCTAACTGTTGCCGTTGTGACCAAACCTTTCTCTTTTGAAGGTCAACGTCGTCGCGGTCAAGCCGATGAAGGTCTGGAAAATTTGAAGAACAAAGTGGACACGCTGATTACCATTCCAAACGACAAAATTCTTTCAATTATTGATAAGAAAACTCCGCTCAATGACGCTTTCGCAGTAGTGGACGATGTCTTACGACAAGGTGTTCAAGGTATTGCTGATTTGATTACTATTCACGGTATGATCAACGTAGACTTCGCCGATGTAAAAGCTGTGATGGAAAACGCCGGCTCCGCCCTCATGGGTATCGGCTATGGTACGGGCGAAAATCGTGCGATCGAAGCTGCTAAAGCCGCGGTTGAAAGCCCTCTGCTCGAACTTTCTATCGATGGCGCCAAAGGCGTACTTTTCAACATCACCGGCGGTAATGACTTGAGCATGTTTGAGGTCGACGAAGCCGCTCGTGTAATCACCGAAGCTGCCGATCCCGAAGCCAATATTATCTTCGGCGCGGTTATCAATGATTCTTATACCGGCGAGGTAAAAATCACCGTGGTTGCTACCGGTTTTGATTATCACCAAAACGAAACTTCTTTACTGCGTCAGAAATCCGCTTTCAGTCCGCGCAGCAGTAGCGTACCGGAAAACATACCAATCAAAAATACCGAGAACGAATTAGACATCCCGGCATTTATTAGGCAGAAGATGCAGTGACAGCCACGAGCCCTAGCGAGTGGCCTAGCCAATCAAAGGTTTTGCCGTAGGCAAAACTCCTTACCCCTCCAC
>JACRIB010000034.1 GCA_016235895.1 Candidatus Peregrinibacteria bacterium
ACTTAATGGAAAATCTCCGTTGGAAATTGCTCGGCCTTTGAACAATTTTGGGTTCAATTTCCATGTGGATGACTGGATTATTTTTTGCAAAAAAATGAAGGAAAAATTCAAAAAACAGCCCCCCAAATGACTACGCTGCCAGTTAAAATATAATAAAAATAAAAAATGAATCGAAAAATAAAATTTCTAGTCTTGGTTGCAGTCGTTCTGGCTTTGGTGGTCGGAGGTTTTTATTTTATGAAATCCGGAGGAGGGGGACTCCAGGGAAAACTCCAAATAAAGCAAAGTGGTGTACGAGCTACTGCAATTCAATCTATTACCATTACCCCTATCGTGATTGACAATGCTGAGCAGACCGACAAAAATGGTCAGTTTTTTGTAAGTGGTAAAAGTTTGGTTTTAGAGGTAATTGGGCAAAATTTGGCAGAAGTTAAATCAATTAAAATTACCGATTCATCGATATCCGTTGATAAAGAGTCAGGATATCCCATTAATCAGAAGGGTAATTTAATTATTGATGCTACAGCGGCAATTTCGGCTCAATCAGGTACTAAAACCGCTGTTTTCACCATGACAGATAACACAACAAAGAGTGTTGATTTTTATTTGGACTTCTCTATTATGCCAAAACCCCCTGTTTGGATTAATCCAGATTCATCAAAAACCAGACTACCAACTTTATCTTTAAGCAGTCCCATTTTAGCTTGGGATACGGGTGATACGTTTCAATCGGAGATGTATAAATTTGTTAATGGCAGTACTCCTGAACAGGTATATCAATACAAACTTGAAATTATTAGTCCATCCAATAACTTCGGTGTCATGGCGACAGATTCATCCGATAAAACCATATTAGGCTATGATACTTGTTTTCAAAAGCTGTATTATGGCAGTGCGAGTATAAACACTGCAATACCGCATTGGGAATCAGGATGGGTATGCAATTTAATAACTCTTTCACCCAGTACTGTCAGAAAGTTGACTGTAGGTCAAACATATCAGGCAAGCCTTTCAAGGGCGACGTATAAAGGTTCTACCTTTACGGGTAATGTTTCCGAGATAATGTTTAAGGTGGTAAAATGATCTGCTGGCTTTTTAGCCCTTGCTGACGTAGTTTCCTTCGCTGGTGTTGACCATAATTTCGTCGCCTTCTTCGATGAAAAGTGGCACTTTTACGGTGGCGCCCGTTTCGATCGTGGCGTCTTTGGAGCCGCCGGTGGCGGTGTCGCCTTTATAGCCCGGAGGAGCGGAGGTTACCCTAAATTTCATTTTTGCGGGAAGCTGGATGCTGACCGGATTGCCGTCGATGTACATTGCGTAACATTCGGTGTTTTCTACGAGATATTTTGCGGCATCGCCGATGGCTTCTTTGTCCAGGCCGAATTGTTCGTAGGACTCGTTGTCCATGAAATTATAAGTTTCGCCGTCGTTGTAGAGATATTGGCATTTTGTGCGGAGAACGTCGACGAGTTCTACGGCTTCGCCGGATTTGAAGGTGTGTTCAACCACCTGGCCGGTCTTTAATTGTCTTAATTTTGCACGGGTAAAAGCAGAACCTTTGCCTGGATTGACGAATTGGGCAACGGCGATGAGCCAGGGATTGCCCTTATGGAGAATGGTAAGGCCTTGTTTTAGATCTGTAGTGGATGCCATGGTTTGAGAATTAGCGAATTTTTTGAACAGCTGGAATTTACCTTTGCGGGAGAGGTTTTGCAAGGAAAGTCTGCGCGCGCAGACTTTTGTGGTCAAATTTTTGCTTGAGCAAGCCGTTTCAATTTTGGTGAATCATGTTGTTCATAGGAAACAGTAGCACCTCCTCAATCGATTTTTTGTCTAACAGGATCATTAGTAGGCGGTCCAGGCCGAGGGCGATTCCTGCACATGGCACGGTGATTTTGTCGAGGGCTTGTAGGAATTCTTCATCGATCGGAAAAACGGTTTTGCCTAATTTTTGGCGCAAGAGCCGTTCCTCTTTTAAGCGCTCACGTTGTTCGCGCTTGTCTGTTAATTCGGAAAATGCGTTGGCGAGTTCGATGCCTTTTATGTAGAGCTCGAAGCGTTCGGCGAAAAAGGCATTTTTTTGCGATTTTTTAGAGAGCGTGGCTTGAGAAGCAGGGTAGTCGTAAATGAAAATCGGCTGGTTTGATTTTGCGAGTTCCGGTTCTATATAATTCAAGAAAATTTTAAAATAAAGGTCGTCCCAGGTGGTGCAGCCGGATGAGTCGAAGGTGAAGGGGGAGATTGAGGATGAAGTGAAGGATGTGGCTGAGGCTGAGGAAGGGGTGATCTGTGAATTGCTTAAGATGGAATTTCTGGCAGCTAATTCATCAATTGTCTTTTTGAAAGTCGCAAAATCCTGGTTCTCAAGCAAATCGATGCCGCAATATTTAATGAAAAGTTCATTAGTAGTGAAACGTGGCCAGGGAGTGGTGAGATCGATGTTTGAGAATTGGTAGATGAGCGTGGATTGATCCATGAGTGATGTTCCGTTACCGCTGGCGGTGAGATTGTCGTAGTTTTGCAAATTTACAGATTGGGCCGATGTACTAGGACGTTGACCGGCACTGGTCAATTGACTCTTAAGAGTCAATTTTGATACCATCATTAAAATCAAATTTTCGCAATCATTCATCAAATCTATGTAATCCGTATTTTTTCTGTACCACTCGAGCATGGTGAATTCAGGATTGTGTAGCGGTCCGTCCATTTCGCCGTTGCGGAAAACCTTGGTGATGTTGAAAATTTTGTCGAAACCGGCCGAGGATCCGTCCTCCAAAGTGGCACCGAGCAATTTTTTCATCTGTAATTCGGGCGAGGTGTTCAGATAAACCGCGAAACTATCAGCAAATGGCGGTGTCAAAGTCGTTTCGAACGGCGTAAGGTGCGGCTCCATGCCCGGAATCGGCGTTAAGATTGGTGTTTCCACTTCAAGAAAATCGTTTTCAATAAAAAAATCACGAATTTTTTGAATAATAAAACTGCGTTTTTTAGATATTTCAAGACTTATAGTCATTGTTTTTTTGTCTTATTTATGGTATTATTCACGGATAATAACATTTAAATTCAATGGGTGGAAATATCGAATCCAGAGTAGACGGCTTAAAGGAAAAAGAAAAGGCAAAGAAGCCTTTGGATGGTTTGATGAATGAAACTGCCGGTGATCTGGTTTCATCGCCGAAGGAATCATCGGTGAATTTTTCGGAAGAAAATTTGCAGAAAAAAGATATTGATCCATTGATGTCTCTGCCATTTGAGCAGGCCAATTGGCAAAACGGTGAATTTCTGAAGCAGCAGATTGACGAATTGTTGTTAGCCTGGTCTGCCGATAAACAAAAATTGGATTCCACCACCAGGGCTTACAGCCTGGAAGGTCTTGGTAAAGCCGGGGTGATTTTGTTTTTTAAAATTGAAATTAAAGATGATCGCTATTATTTTGATTTCACTTTCAGAAGGGCTGATGGAACGGTGAAAAAATACGGTTTGAATTTTGCGCGAAGAAAAGAAATTTTTCAGGCCGGAGGCGATGTGGAATTTTATTTAAAACAAATTGTCGAGAAAGAAGAAAAAGCGGCCTTGAATAAAAGAGAAAAACCTTGGCACGTCGCGGAGTGAGGAATTGAGTTTATTGTTGACCAATTGCTTCTTTTTTGGTATTTTTTGTTGCCTTTAAATTGTTATATGGCAGATGGTAATGAAAGATTTGGTTATGATGATGCTTCGAGAGCAGAGAGAGAAATCGGATTGAAGTTGGGGGATCATGGTCTGGATAAGGCAAACATAAAACAGATGGTTATTCTGGGTTCCGGCCTGGGTGATTTTGCTAAAGATTATCTGGACACGGAAAAGGCCTGTAAGCCCAGTGGGCCCATAAAAGTTCCGTTTAGCTATGTTTATGACAAATTAAATGGTGGTGGGATTGATCGTTTGGGTGAGGCGGTTCCCGGTCATGAGAGGGCCTTGATTATTGGTCCCTTGAAAGGTTCGACTGATGGAAGTTTGGTGATGGCGCAAGCCGGGCGCGAGCATCCTTATGAGGGTGTGAGCACAAGGAGGGCCACTTTTTGGCTTAGAGTGGCGCAATTAATGGGCGTGAAGGATTTGATCGGTTCGAATGCGGCGGGAATATTAACACCGCAGACTTTAGAAGAGTATTCAATAATGTTGGTTCATAGTGACAGGGATTATGGCAATGATAACCCTTTGATTGGTCAGAATGATGAACGTTTTGGTCCGAGATTTCCGCATCGGGCTGATTCTTATCCTGTTGAAATTAGAGAAATAGTGAAACGTCTTGCCGGAGAAATGGGTATTGACTTGAAGGAGGGGACCTATTTCAGATTGTTGGGGCCGAATTATGAATCGACGGAAGATGTTTATGACTTGAGAGGCGATCTGAGAAGAAGGTGGGAGGAGGGTCGGGCCGAGTCGGATCCAAGATTTATGGGTGAACCGGTTGGTGTTGTGGGCATGTCTTCAACTTATGAAAATATGGTGGCGCAGCATGCTTCCCAGGCTGATAAGGCTAAGGGTTATCCCGCTTTTGAAAATAGGGCTTATTTTAGCGCGGTGATAAATTACGCGGCTTTATTGGGATTGAGCGGTTTAATCACGAATAGAGTTTTGGATCATGCTCATGTGGAAGATGCGGCAAAAAAAGTTACTGAAAATATGAGCAGATTGGTGCAGGGGACTTTGTTGAAACTTAGAAAACGGGCAGATTAGTTTTGTGAATATATGGTGAGATTTTTGAGCGAGAGTAGTTTTAGTGCCGGGAAATTAGAGATCTCTGTTTTTGTGACTTTGGATTTTGCGTGAGATTTTAGTTTGGTAAGAATTTCCGGTTTATTTTTTAACAAAATAAGGAGATTTTTGCTTTTTAGGATTATGGGGAAGGTGAGAGTGAGGCGGTTTGGGATGGTGAAATTTTTTATTGGTAGGGCTCGCTGCGTCTCACGACTGGCTGAGCCAGATCGTTCGCCTTGCTGCGCGCTCGCGCCGTGCGCTCGCGTGATGCTATGAACAACAGGTTTCTTGCTGTTGAGTTCTTTTGAGTTTGGGAAAAGTGAGGCGGTGTGGCCGTCGGGGCCGATGCCGAGGATCATCAGGTCGAATATTTTTGGCAATTCTTTGGTGTATTTTTTTAGGGATTTTTCGATGGAAACCGAAGTGTCGAAAAAATGGAAATGGATATTTTTTGCGGAAAATTTTTGTGAAGATTTTAAAATTGTGAAGGCTTCGGTAATCATTTTTTGATTGGAGTCTTTATCGGTAGTGGGAATGTAGCGTTCGTCAACCTGGTAGAAATGAAGTTGGTTTTTGAAAGGCCCGCCTGATGGCAGACAGGACATGAAGCTTAGTTTTTTGGCTAAGGCTTGATAAATTTCTTGTGGCGTGTTGCCCCCGCTAAGGGCGATGTTGACGCGCGTTTTTTTGCTACGGCAAATTTTTAAAATAAAATCCGAGGAAACATTGATGAAGTCGTGGGGGCGGGTGATTTGTTGTATTTTCATGGTATGATATCCAGAGTTTTTTTCGGCAAATCATCTACGCCTAAAATTAGAGTTTTGTCGTCTTTAAATTCAACATATGTATAGCAAAGAGAACCGCAATGATATGGGATTTTCTCATCATAAATTTCTTTCTCTGAAAGTTTTCCTTGATCCAATTTCAAGGTGAATACCTTGGTGTGGTTTTTGTAATCTTTTGAGTTGATTGCTACACAGGCTATTTTTGTGTTTTGGGCGTTCCAGTTACAGCTAATACCTTCACTGCTTGAGAGAAAACTCATTAATGGGTTGGTTATTTTGTTTTCAAAGTCATAAGTTTTTAATTCTCCTTCAAAATTTAAATATAAAAGATACTTGTAGTCTGTTGAGATTTTGGCAAGTGGAGGACAAGAAAGCGTTTTTTCTATTTCTTTTGTTGTTTCAATTTTTTTGCCGCTTTCGTTTTGAAGTTCATAATGGACGCACGAAGCTTCTGCGCCCGTTTGAACGAGGTTTATTTTCGTGGTTGATTTATTTTCAGAGTTTTTTGTTAGTTCATTTTCCGGATATAATTTTCCAATAAATGCTCTACTTTCCTGTTCTACTTTATCCATATCTAAGCCTTTTTCCGTGTAGCCATCCACATTTTGTAATTCGTCCATCAGTCCAAGGCCGTTGGCAATGATATTGTTTTTCTGTCCTTGGTAACTATCTATATAAATTGAATTCAAAATCCAGAAATAGGCCTTGTTGTAATCTATTGCTACGGGGTTTTTTAAAGTGAGTTTTGTGCCTTCACTACCAGAGAAATATACTTTTGCCAGTTTTAGCATCGATTTCGTATCAAAATATTTCTCTGCGGCGCATTGCCAATATTTTAGAATTTCTTCATCTTGATGATTTTTTGCATAGCTTAGACCTATTGTGTACAAGGTGTCCCCATTTTCTTCTAGGCTTTTTTTCTCATCCAGTAGTTGGAATAGTTCGTTGACTGGTTTTGTCGGCAGGGCTTGTCTTTTTTCTTTATCTTCGTAACGGTTTTCTTCCGTAAATTTTTTATTTATTTTGACGAGTTTTGGATATTCAATTTTTTTGTCTTCACAGAAAATTTTGAAGACCGTATTTTCGTTTATTTTTTTTGGTTCTGTCGGTTTAGATGAATTGCAGGCGATGGAAATTAAGGAAATGAGGGTCGCGATAAGGATTTTTTTAAGCATGTAATGTTTAGTTTTTTAGTGAATATCAAACCATTTAAAATCGTCGATGGCGGTCAGATTGTCTTGGGCTTTTGGTCCAGGCGAAGAATCTTTGTATTTTTCCGGTTTTAATTTTGCTCTTTGGATGAAGGCTAAAATATTGTCGATGATTTGCCAGGTGGCGATAATTTCTTCGAAACTTAGAAAATTGAGACGACGTTTTCTAATTACATCGAGGAGTAACATGGAGTGTTCGGGGAGGCAATCGTCGCCGCTGCAAGCCAAAGTATCGGAAGTTGTAATCTCCCGATAGTGAGAAGTTCGCCCCTGTTTATTTACCAGACGAATATTGATTTTTTCATCCGGTTGTAATTCAAAAATCAGGCGATTTGGTTCTTCATTTTTCGGTTGGAAAGCAAATTTCTTTAATTCGACTACTATGTAAGTATGTTTTTCGTGAAGTTTTTTGCCGGTGCGAATGTAAATTGGAGTTTTATACCAACTTTCGCGGTCGATAAAAAGCCTCATGGCTGCAAAAGTTTCGGTTTTGGAATTTTCGGGGATGTCTTTTTCCTCCGTGTAACCGGCATATTGGCCGAGGACTATATTATTTTTGGATTCGATAAATTTTAGGGCGGAAAGAATGCTGTATTTTTCGCGATGTAAACTCTCGGCGTTTTCGGTGATTGGAATGGACATGGTGATGAGCGCGAGAATTTGCATGAGGTGCGATTGCACCATGTCTTTGATGGTGCCCACTTGATCAAAATAGCCGGCGCGGGAGGTTACGCCGATTTTTTCAAAAGCTGTGATTTGAATATTGGAAACTTCCGGACCTTTCATCATCATATTGATAAGACGATTGGAATGACGGAGGTGAAGAAGGCTTTGTACCGCGGTTTTTCCGAGATAGTGATCGAGCAAATAGACATTTTCTTCCTTGAAATAGCGAGCTACAAAGTGGAAAAGTTCGCGGGCGGAATTGGCGTCTTCGCCGAAAGGTTTTTCGAGAATCAGGCGCAGATCTTCATTTTCGTGGCGTTTTGTTTCACCGAGATTTTCAATAATATCCTGGAAAACTTGTGGTGGAACGGAAAAATAGGCTAGAGTGGTGAGTAGTTTATTTATAGGCTCACTGCGCTTCGCGGTGGCGGAGCCACCCGTTTCACTTGTTCGCGCTCGCGCCGTGCGTTCGCTTTGTGTGATTTTGCTTAAGTAGCTGCGAAGTTTTTTGAAATCTTCCAGCTTGTTGTATTGGCCGGAAACGTAGCTGACGTGAGAGCTAAGCTCCTGGAGAATCTTTTCGTTTAGGTTTTTTCTGAAATGATGTTTGATGCTATCCGCGAATTCCTTTTGGAAAATTTCTTTTTCAATTTTGGTACGGGCGTAGCCGATAATATAATATTCTTTTGGAAGACGTTTTTGTTCCGCGAGACTATAAAGGGCGGGGAAAAGTTTCAATTTTGCCAAATCACCGGAAGCTCCGAAGATGAGTAAGGCGAAGGGTTTGTCGACGTGATAGAGATGCATGCTTGAGGTGAGGGAACGTTTTTATTATAGACTATTTCTATTTCACTACAACAATTCTTTCAAATCCAAAGTTTCATTGAAAGTGATTTGTTCTACGAATTCCGGCATATGGGAAACGAGAATTATGGCTCCCTTATAATCTTCTATCGCTTGAGCGATGATTGGAATATGTCTGAAATTGATGTGATTGGTGGGCTCGTCGAGAATTAAAATTCCGGGTTTTTGGAGAACAAAACGGGCGTAACAGAGCAGGCCTTTTTGGCCTTCAGAAAGAGAGCCGATTTTATTTTTAATCATTTCGCCGGTGAGCAGAAAGTGCGCGGC
>JACRIB010000033.1 GCA_016235895.1 Candidatus Peregrinibacteria bacterium
CATGAAAACAACAATTGTAAAAAAAAATGACATCAAACGCAAATGGTATTTAATAGACGCCAAAGATAAAACTTTAGGTAAAATTTCTACCAAAATTGCTGACAAGCTTCGTGGCAAGAATAAGCCAATTTTCTCCCCTCACATGGATTGCGGCGACTTCGTAATCGTGATCAATGTGGATAAAGTAAAATTAAGTGGCAAAAAATTGAGCGACAAACTTTACTACAGACACACCGGTTATCCGGGTGGCATTATCGCTCCCTCCGCCGGACAGGTTTTGGCTTCAAAGAATCCTGAAAGAGTAGTTATTGCCTCCGTCAGAGGAATGTTGCCAAAGAATAATCTACGCGATGAAATGATGAAAAAACTCAAATTATTTGCCGGCACCGAACACCCGCACACCTCACAGCAACCGGAAGTTCTGGAGGTATAACAGGGCGCTTGCGCCCAAGTTCATAAAATTACTAATTCATAATCCGTTAATTGCTAACCGCTCACATGCCTACAAAACGCACTACAAAAACTGCAAAAGCCGCACATGCTCAGCAGACGACCGGCCAGGAAACCACAGTGGCAAAATCCCCTGCTTCCTCCAAAGGTAAATATTATTATGCCTGCGGCAAGAGGAAGACTTCAATTGCCCAAGTAAAAATGTACAAAGGCGGCGGAGCAATTACGATCAATGAAAGAGAAGTTAGCGAATATCTTCCGGTAAAAAATTTAGTAGGAACTCTGAAAAGCCCTCTCACTCTCACCGGCACATCCAAATCTTTCGACATCACGGTAAAAGTATTCGGCGGCGGCATTAGTTCTCAAGCTGAAGCCATCCGTCACGGTATCACCAAAGCCTTGATCGCCTACGATCCTCTCAACAAATCCACCCTCAAAAAAGCCGGCCTGCTAACTCGCGATTCCCGCGTCAAAGAGCGCAAGAAATTCGGTCTCAAGCGAGCTCGTAAAGGTCCGCAATTCAGCAAGCGTTAAAGCGCGCAGCGCTTATGCGAGCGCAGCGAGGCATTGTTTACTATTCAAGACTCTACGCCTGGCCACGTTTTTACTTTTTTGCTGAGCCCTTCGCTCTACTTTGTCATTTTTTACAGATCAGAAAGTCCCGCCGGCGGGGAACTAGACGCCCAAAAATAAATATGTAAAGCATAGGCCGCGTTCCACAAAATTCACAAATATTTCAATAACAGTCCCTTTTTTGTTAGAATGAACCCATGGCCATCCTCAAGCCAAAATATTCAAAAAATAATCGGCAAGCCGCAAACCCTCAACTCGGCCTTTCCTCTGCCCAAACCACAGCACAACTCGCCAAATTCGGCCCAAACGAAATAAAAACCAAGCAGGAATTCACCGCGCTAAAAATTCTCCTCTCCCAGTTCACATCATTTCTCATCATCATACTCATCGCATCAGGCCTAATTTCAATTTATCTCAACGAATTGATCGATGGCATCGCAATACTCACCATTGTCGTAATAAACGCCATAATTGGCTTCATACAAGAGTACAAAGCGGATAACGCCGTCAAAGCCCTAAAAAGTCTCGTCGTACAAACCTGTGTGGTCATCCGCGACGGCACGGAAAAAGAAATTCCCATCAAAGATCTTGTACCCGACGACATCGTCATCCTTTCCGAAGGTGAAAAAATCCCCGCCGACCTGGAAATCATCGAAGCTTTTTCGCTAAAAGCCGACGAAGCCATACTTACGGGCGAAAGTATGCCCTCGGAAAAAAAGGCTTCAACAAAAGTAAATTCAAAAAGTACCACTTCCGGCTCCGACAAATCACACCTCCTCTTCAAAGGCACGATCATTGTAAACGGCCGCGGCAAAGCCAGAGTCATCGGCACCGGCATGAACACGGAATTCGGCAAAATTGTGAGTCTGTTAGCCAAAGACGAAGAAACAAAATCGCCACTTTCGATCCAGCTCGACCAATTGAGCAAAAAAATCGGCATCATCACACTGATCCTGATGGCCTTACTTTTCGGCATCGGCTACCTAAGAGGAATCTCGCCCTTCGAAATGCTCTTCGTCTCGGTCTCGCTCGGCGTCTCCACTATCCCGGAAGGCATGCCCATCATCATCACGCTCACCCTCGCGGTCAGCGTGCAATTATTGGTCAAACGCAACGCCATCGTGCGCAAAATGAACGCCATCGAAACGCTCGGCGCCACTACTGTAATTTGCTCGGACAAAACGGGCACGCTGACGATGAATGAAATGACCGTGAAAAAAATCTTCACGAATTTTCAAGAAACTTCCGTTCCGGGTGTCGGCTACAATTGGGCAGACAAAGTAAAACTACAAACTCCTGAAGACCTAAAACTCCTGGAAATTTGTGAAAACTGCAACAATTCTTTTGTGGATAAAAATATTCTCGGCGATCCCACGGAAATCGCTCTGAAAGTGCTGACGCGCAAGGCGAATTACACTAAAGTTTACAAAAAAATCGACGAAAAAACTTTTACTTCCGAGAGAAAAATGATGAGCACACTGCATCTGACTGATAAAGGAAATCAAATTCTTTCAAAAGGCGCTTTCGAAGAAGTTCTCAAAAAATGCACGCGCATAAGCATAAACGGCAAAGTCCGCGCCCTCACAATAAAAGACAAACAACAGATCGAAAAAATCGCTAATGCCTACGCTGAAGATGCCATGCGCGTTTTAGCTTTTGCATATCAAAGAGAGCTAAAATCTTCCTTCACCGAAGACAACCTCATTTTCGTCGGCCTCGTCGCTATGATCGACCCGCCACGTTCGAACGTAAAAACCTCAATAAAAATAGCCCAACAAGCCGGCATCGAAATTAAAATAATTACCGGTGACAATCCCCTCACCGCCAAAGCCATCGGCAAAAATGTCGGTCTCAAAATCGGCAACGTCATCACGGGCGACGAAATGGACAAACTATCAGACGCCGCCCTCGCGAAACTAATCTTCAAAACCGCTATTTTCGCCCGCACCAACCCTGAACACAAATACCGCATCGTCAAACTCCTCCAAGCCGCCAACGAAGTCGTCGCTGTCACCGGCGACGGCGTAAACGACGCGCCCGCCCTTAAACTCGCCGATGTGGGCGTAGCCATGGGTATAAAAGGCACCGAGGCCACCAAAGAAGTAGCCGACATCGTGCTCAAAGACGACAATTTCAGCACCATCGTTTCCACGATTGAAGAAGGCCGTCGCGTTTACAAAAATATTCTTTCCTTCATCAAATACATGCTCGCTGCCAATCTCGACGACATTATGATGGTGGGCCTCGTGACCATCGCGGGCTATCCACTGCCGCTTCTCCCACTACAAATCCTCTGGATCAATATCGCAACTGATGCCCTCCCCGCCCTCGCCCTCGGGCAATCGAAGGCCAAAGCAAACATCATGCTGGAACCTCCCCACCCAAAAAAAGAAAATATTTTCAAAAAATTCAGCGCTTTTATTTTTACCGGTGTCGCACTTCAAATCATCGTCAACATCGGCCTTTACGTTTATGGCTTGCACGAAGACACACTCATTTCCATCAACACCGCCGATCTCTCGATCGCTTCACACGCCCGCACCATGATCTTCAGCGAAATTGTACTTTTCGAATTATTGCTCGCTTATGTCTGCAAAGGCAAAGAAAACCGCAGCTTTTTTTCTTATTTTTCAAACAAAAATTTAAACATAGCCGTACTTATTTCTCTTGGATTACAAATCACCGTTACCTATCTTCCCGCCGCTCAAAAAATCTTCAAAACTCTCCCCCTCACCGGCTTCGAATGGCTTGGTGTATTCCTTTGCGGCATGACCGCTTTCCTCATTCCGCCAATCACTAAAATTTTCAGCAGAAATTCTTAATTAGCCACCCTGATTGCCGTGGAAGAATTTTAATTTCCGCCAAAAAGTCGTTTGAATGGACGGGTTACGCGCTCGGTGAAAGAATTTATGGCTTGGTTGACGCGGTCGCCAATGTAAGAGGCCAATAATTCATACGGAATGTGATTTTGATAGTGCGCGGCGATCTGTGCCTGGTAAATTTGTAGCGCTCG
>JACRIB010000036.1 GCA_016235895.1 Candidatus Peregrinibacteria bacterium
AAACGTGGCATACGTCAAAAGCTAAGGCGCGGCGAACTGCCTGGGCTTGCTCCTGTAGGGTATTTGAACGAACTCCGACATCACACTATCGTCAAAGACCCTGAAAGATGGAAAGCAGTTCGCGCGCTATTTGAGGCGTATGCCACGGGAGAATCCACGTTAGAAAATTTACAAAAATTGTCGCTTTCTTTGGGCTTGGTGAGCCGACGTACTAATGATGCGTTGGTACTCTCAAGAATTGAGCACATGTTACAAAATCCATTCTATTATGGTGTCATTACAAGAAAGGGCGAAGCCTACCAAGGAACTCACGAGCCAATAATCTCAAAGCAACTTTTTGATAAGGTGCAGCGGGTAATAGAACAGCGATCAAAGCCGCAAAAAGCAAAAGACAACAATTCTTTTGCTTTTTGCGGAATCTTTAGCTGCGGGGAGTGCGGCCGAGCAATAACCGCTGAAAAGAAAATTAAAAAATCAGGCCGCACATATATCTATTACCGCTGCACCAAAAAGAACCGTGTTTGCAGTCAGAAATATGTTGAGGAACGAGAACTGGTTAAACAGCTCAATGAGCTTTTTCAAAAAGTTGCTTTGAGTGATAACTGGAAAGAAAAATTTATGAAGCAATGGGAACAAGATTACAAAGAGGCTTCGACCGTTTCGTCCTCTTCCGCCGGCCCTTCTTTGTGGGGATGGGATTTTTCCGCCCCATGATTTGGCTTGTTAATCAAGAAAATACTGTCTAATAACTGTTTAGTTAGACAGTATCACTGGAGCGGGTGACGGGAATCGAACCCGCGTCTACAGCTTGGAAGGCTGTCATAATAGCCACTATACCACACCCGCCTGTTTGAATTTCCTCTGCCAACGCAGAAGTCGCTTTGTTTTAAAGCATTCCCAAGGTAAAGGACAGGGAACAAAATTTCAAGCATAAATTCACAAAAAAATAAAATCTTACCATTTGCAAAATTTCCCTATTTTCAATAAAATCTCTTTGTGAAAAAAGAAGACGAGTCTTCATCCAAAATAAAAAAACTACTGACTTCGAGAAACGTTCTTATCGGTATTATTTTTGCGTTGCTGTTGTTTCAATACATCAAATTCAATGGTATTCTCGGTGATTTTTCATTCATGCAGGGGAAGTCCACTTCTCTTGTTTCCGAGGTCGGAGAACTTAAAGATTCTTATAAGAAAATAGGCGACGACTTGAGCGAGATAAGAAATTTTTTGAGAATGCCGGAGCATAATTATACAAATTTCAGCAGTGATAAAAATACCGCGAAATCCGACGACGAGAACGAAAATAAGCTTCAGTTAGCCCTTTTTTCTTATATTGATTATTTATCCATTCAAGGGAAAAAAGACTCAAGCGTGAAATCTGCGCAAAGTGTTCTTGAAGACTTGGCTCAAAATCAGCAGTTTTTTAAAATTCTTGCGAATAATGATTTGATTTCTTCACTGAATAATTCCGCGGATGCCGTTTCATTAAAAATCACGGACCAAAATGGAAATGATATCCTCACTTTTTATCTGGATAAAAACGAAGGAAAATTATTCAGAAAAACTCCAAATTCCAAAGAAGAAATTTCAGCAGATGACAGTGAAAAATTTAAAACGGAGTTGTTTTCCTTCTTGGATAAAAATTCCGGAGATTTAAAAACGGCCGCTAAAAATATTAAATCAAAAAAATCTGAAATAGAGAAATCCATAAATAGCGCGGAAGCCCAGAAGAAAGCCAATGAAACGCATGCCAATTTAAATTCTTCCCCGTCAGAGAAAGACTTAAAAATCACATATTCAATCTTAAATAAATCGCAAGAACCTGTCGGAGAAATTGTTTTGGACATGAAAACTTTGGATATTACGCTTGTCGATAAAAATGATAATTCGGCTGTCATAAAAACGTCCGATATTTCCAAAGAACTTGTTCCTTTTCTTTCAAAGCTTGACGCAAAAACATTCATTGGAAAAAAAGTTGAAAAAACTTTGTCCGATTTAAAAAATATTTTGTCCGACAAAGGTTTTAAGTCATTGATGTCAAAAGCGAGATTGAATATTTCAGATTCTCCGCGCGAAGATGATGACAGATTTTATTACGACATTTCAAATTCTCAAGGCAATAAGCTCAGTTCCATCGTTATTGAAAAAGCAACCGGTACGGTGAATATTTTAAAGCCCGACGGAACAACTCTGCAAAATCTTCTCTTTTTCGGCAAAGATTCAAAAAAAAAACTTTAGAGATTCCTAAGTCCATTCCAAATTACGGCGGTAGACTTTCTCATGAAGATGGAACTTTCAACGTACTTATCGGAGGCAAACATTCGGAGCTCATGGACACTATTATTGTCGCGCATATTGATGATAGAAAAAGGGAAGTGCGAATGATAAGTATTCCGCGCGATCTATTTTACAACGGCAGAAAAATAAATTATTTGGCTTTCGCATATGGCATGCCCGAGCTTGCAAATGCCATAAGCAAAATCAGCGGATATCAACTCGACAAATATATTTCGATAGATATGTACGCGTTTATCGATGTGATTGATTTAATCGGCGGATTGGATGTTCACCTTGATAATGCCCTTATTGATCCCACTTATAAAGTTGAAGATAATGGAGTTGTCAGCACTTTGCATTATGAGCCGGGCAATTATCATTTTAACGGTAAACAGGCTCTGCGCGTTGCAAGAAGCAGGCATACTTCTTCCGATTTTGATCGCGCGCAAAGACAACAGTTGATTTTAAAAGCCATCCAGCGGAAAGCGCAAAATTTTGGATTCGGAGATTCCGTTACAATTTATGAAATAATAAAAACCATTCTATCAAAAGTTGAAACGGATGTTTCTTTTGATGATGCTATAAGTTACTTTTTCCGCTATCAGAATTATAAAATCGTTTCAAATGATGTTATATCTTCGGAGGATATTTTATATGTCCCCCCCTATATAACCGAGGAGGAATGTAATAAATCAATTGAGGAAGCAAAGGCTAACAGCAAGCAAAAACCTGATTGTGAAAACGATAATCACGCCTACGCCCTGCTCCCAAAAGACGACAACTGGAATATTATAAAATGGTATTTTAGGCAGAAATTCGAGGATTAAGCATCGTTCATGGAAAATAGAAAATATTGCAACAATCAGTGACGATTCGGCTACGCTAGCATGTACGCTCCGCCGAATGTGGACACTGTGTGCAGTGTCCACAACGTCACACATGATTGTTGCAATATTTTCTATTTTCCATCGGCGATTAGTCTATTTAAGGTGGGGAAGGTAAATTGGTATTAAGCAAAATATCAACTAACCCCTCCCCTTATGACTATATTTGAACTAATGAAGCTAATCCAGACAAAAGAAGGAGCAGTAAATATTTTCCGAAGAATCAGATGGCAAAACGGAATATTATGCCCAAAATGCGGCATATATGAATCTGCTGAAAAGCATAGTAAAAACAGATTGGGACTCCAAAAGTACCGGTGTATCTGCGGACATGTTTTTAGCGATACTTCCGGAACAGCTCTACACAAACGCAGAATAGACGTAAGACATTTTCTCATTGCTCTATATGAGTTTTCACAGACAAAAGGAATAACAATCGGTTGAACTTGGAAAAAGACTTGGAATACGGCAAAAGAAAGCATGGGTACTTTTAACTTTATTGAGAAATCAATGCAGAAATTTAATAAAACCATACTATACGTTGATGATGAGAGGCGTAGTTGAAACTGATGAAGCCTATTACGGCAAAGGAGAAAATGCACAGATGGTACAAGGAATTCTTCAGAGAGGACAACATGCGATAGTTATTCCTATCGAAGATAGAACTGAAAAAACACTAAAAGGAAATATTAAAAAACATGTCTTGAAACATTCTTATGTTATGACCGATACGGCAAGTGCGTACGGTAGTTTGTGCTGTTCCGGATACACTCATTTCACTTTAAATCATTCCAAAGACGAATATTCAAAAGGTAACGGGATACATAAAAATACACAGGAGGGATTTTGGGGAAATCAAAAGAAAATTCTTTATGGAATCCATCACGGAGTATCAAAAAAATATTTATTTAATTATGTGAGTGAGTTCGTGTTGAAATACAACCTAAGGCAAGCCAAATCTACCTTCCCCACCTTTCTTAATTTATTTATTAACCCACCTTTAACTTGCTAATCGCC
>JACRIB010000037.1 GCA_016235895.1 Candidatus Peregrinibacteria bacterium
CGCTTTTGCATGAGAATATTCATAAATTTTTATTCCGAAAGCGTCAAGCTTATTCCACCCAATTTCGCCAAATCGTATTTACCAATTTTTAATCTCGCCACTGCCCGGATATACACCGGATTATCCTCAATAACGGCTTTCGCCGCCATTCCAACTTTCATCCTCAAAGAATACAACTCTTCGGCCAGTTTTTTTCTTCTCGGTTCCTCCAATTCCACCTTGTAAATAAATTCAACTTGACTTAAAGTCAAATATCCATAAAATGAAGCCACTATCAAATCTTCGGATGAGTTAAGAGGGCCTTAGAGCCCGGATAGAAGAGCGCTTTACTCCTTAACTCTATTTTCAAATATGGGAAAAAACAAGAAAAAGAAGGCTAGCCACTCTCCAAAGGCTGGACCTAAAAAAGTAAAAACTTCTGTTAAAAAAGCTCCGGAAAAAGTTTCCAAAAAAGTAAAAGACCCAAAAGTCGTAAAAACTATCAAAGCCGAAAAGAAAGACAAAGATCTCATTCGTCCCTCTGAAATTCCTTTCCACAAGGAACCGATTATCCTCAAGAGCAAGCGCAAATATTTCAGTCAGCAAATTGATCACAAAGTGGAAATTCCAAATCTTATCGAAATCCAATTAAATTCATACAATTGGTTTTTGAACGAAGGCATCCGCGAACTTTTGGACGAAATTACCCCGATTCAAGATTTTTCCGGTAAAAAACTCGAACTGCATTTCCTGGAACATTCCATCGCCGAAGCCAAATACAACGCTGAAACGGCAAAAAATAAGAATCTCACTTACGAAGCAGCACTGAAAGTTCACGTTCAATTGATAAATAAAGAGACTGGTGAAATTAAGGAGCAGGATGTTTTCTTGGGCAACGTTCCTTTGATGACCAATCGCGGCACCTTCATTGTTAACGGCATCGAAAGAGTGGTCGTAAGCCAAATCGTCCGTTCACCCGGTGTCTTCTTCTCAAGAAACGCCTCAAGCCTTGAAATGCACTCCGCCAAAATTATTCCAAAACGTGGCGCCTGGCTCGAAATTGAAACTGACAAAAAAGGCATCATCACGGTAAAAATCGATCGTAAACGCAAAATCCCAATCACTTCCCTGCTCCGCGTATTCGGTTTTGAAACCGACAGCAAAATTCTCGATCTTTTCAAAGACGTCACGCTCGATCCGGAACACGACTTCATTCTAAATACCCTCGAAAAAGATAACGCCAAAACAGTTGAAGATGCTTATCAAAATATTTATAAAAAAATTCGTCCCGGCGACCTTGCCACTCCGGAAAACGCCAAAGCGCTGATCAAATCCATGTTTTTCGATTATCGCAAATACGACATGGGTCCGGTGGCTCGTTACAAATTAAACAAGAGATTCAAGCTCGAGACTCCAAACAAGAAAAAATTTCACACTTTCCAGGTGGAAGATCTTGTCCACATTCTCAAGCATTTGATGAAACTCAATAACGGCGAGCTCCGTCCGGACGACATTGATCATCTTTCCAATCGTCGTATCCGCGCCGTGGGCGAACTCGTACAAAACAAATTCCGCGTCGGCTTACTCCGCACAGATCGTATTGCCAAAGATCGCATGACTGTAATGGACCTGGAAACGGTTACTCCAACCCAACTCGTAAATTCCCGTCCGATTACCGCTGCACTGCGCGAATTTTTCGCCAGTTCACAGCTTTCACAATTCATGGACCAGACCAATCCTTTGGCCGAGCTAGAACACAAGCGCCGTCTTTCCGCTATGGGTCCCGGTGGTCTTTCCAGAGAAAGAGCCTCTTTCGATGTTCGTGACGTGCATCAATCCCACTACGGTCGTATCTGCCCTATCGCCACACCGGAAGGACCGAACATCGGTCTCGTGGTGCATTTGGCCACTTACGCCAAAATTAACGAATACGGCTTTATTGAAACTCCGTTCAGGTCGGTTGCTCAAACCGTAAAAAATACTGAAAGCTCTCTCATTGGCCACGTTGCTCGCCAAACGGTGGAAGATCATGGCCATGTGATTGTAAAATCCGGCGATCTCATCGACGAAGCCGCGGCTAAAAAAATTGCCAAGACAAAATTGGAAACGGTAGACGTTCGTCCTTATACCACTAACGAAATCAAATACTACGACGCCGAAGAAGAACAAGAATTGGTTATCGCGCAAGCAAATTCCGAAGTGGACGAAATGGGACAATTTGTAGGCACGCGTATTTCCACTCGTAAAAACGGTGAACCTACGCTCGCACACGTCAACGACGTGACCCATATCGACGTTTCTCCAAAACAGATTATTTCCATCACCACGGCGCTTATTCCGTTCCTCGAGCATGATGATAATACTCGTGCTTCGATGGGTTCGAACATGCAACGTCAGGCTGTTTCGCTCATTTCTCCGGACGCGCCGGTCGTCGGCACCGGTATCGAGGAAATCGCCGCCAAGAGTTCCGGCCAGGTAATTTTTGCGGAGATGGACGGCGAAATTTCTTATGTTGACGCCAACATGATTACTATCGTGTACGCCAACGGCCGCAAGGTTTCCTACGCTCTGCAAACTTACGAACGCAGCAATCAAGGAACCTGTCTCCATCAAAGAGCCAGAGTTAACAAAGGTCAAAAAATCAAAAAAGGCGATATACTCGCCGACGGCTCCGCTACGGAAAATGGCGAGCTCGCTCTCGGTAAAAACTTGCTCGTGGCCTATATGTCCTGGGAAGGTTTCAACTTTGAGGACGCGGTCATTTTGTCTGATGTGGTAGCCAGAAAGGGCTATTACGATTCCATTCATATTGAAAGCTACGTAGTCGACGTGCGTGAAACCAAACTCGGCCCTGAAATTATCACTCGCGATATCCCAAATGTCGGCGAAGCCAAATTAAAAGATCTCGATGAAGACGGCATCGTGCGCGTTGGCGCCACCGTACAGGAAGGAGACATTCTCTGCGGCAAGATCACCCCAAAAGGTGAAACCGAATTAACCGCGGAAGAAAGACTGCTTCGCGCGATTTTCGGCGACAAAGCCCGCGACGTAAAAGACACTTCTCTCCGCCTCCCCGGTGGTGAAGGTGGCAAGGTCGTCGGCATCCAAATGTTCACAAAAGAAGCCGGCGACGAATTGACCACCGGAGTTCTCAAGCAAATAAAAGTAAACGTAGCTCAAACAAGAAAAGTACAAATCGGTGATAAATTTGCCGGACGCCACGGAAACAAAGGTGTCTGTTCCATCATCGTTCCGCAGGAAGACATGCCATTTTTACCGGATGGTAGACCGGTCGACATCGTCCTCAATCCGCTCGGTGTATCCAGTCGTATGAATATCGGTCAAATTCTGGAAACTCATATCGGTTGGGCCGCTAAAGAACAAGGCTTCACCGTGGCCACACCAACTCTTAACGGTATTACCACAGACCAGATTACCGCCGAATTGAAAAAAGCCAAGTTGCCGGAAGACGGCAAAATCACGCTTTACGACGGCAAAACCGGCGAACCATTCGACAGGAAAGTCACCGTGGGTATCGCTTACATGCTTAAATTGAACCATTTGGTTGAAGATAAAATCCATGCTCGTTCCGTCGGTCCATACTCTCTCGTTACGCAGCAACCACTCGGAGGCAAGGCTCAACACGGCGGACAACGTTTCGGAGAAATGGAGGTGTGGGCGCTAGAAGCTTATGGCGCCGCGCACATTCTGCAGGAAATGCTCACCATTAAATCCGATGACGTTTA
>JACRIB010000035.1 GCA_016235895.1 Candidatus Peregrinibacteria bacterium
ACATTCGGCGTGCTCGAATTCATCAATTTCGCGCACGGAGAAATCGCCATGATGGGCGCTTATTTCTTTTACACCTTCTATATTTCCTTCAAATTACCAATCGCTATTAGCCTGATATTGGCAGTTCTGGCAGTGGCACTTTTGGGCTTCATCCTCGAAAAAACTACCTTCAAACCGGTCCGCAACAAGCAGGAATTTATTCCATTGGTTTTATCCATCGGCATCAGCATCATTCTTCAATGTATCGTAATAATTTTTTACGGCGGCGGCAGCAAAACATACGAAGATGGCACGGACGCAACTGTTTATCATTTATTCAACAATGCACTGACCATCAGTCTCACCCAGATAATTATCATAATTTCCTCAATAATTTTAACTACCGGACTATTTTTATTTTTAAAACACACCAAATCTGGCAAAGCAATTCGTGCCGTAGCTGACAACAAAGAAACGGCGGCCATTCTGGGTATAAATGTAAACAAAAGTATCAGCCAAATCTTCATTCTTGGATCGTCATTGGCGGCAATCGCCGGAATTTTGATCGCTTTTGATGAAAATATGCACCCACACATGGGCCTTCCATTAAACATAAAAGCTTTTGCTGCGATAATTTTGGGAGGTGTCGGAAAATTGAAAGGCGCAATTGTGGGAGCGATCATTATCGCCTTCGCTGAAAATATGATCACCGGTTTAACCAGTCTGGAAGCGAGTTATAAAGAAATTATAGTTTTTACAATTCTGATAGGCGTACTCATATTTAAACCCTACGGAATTTTCGGCGGCAAAAAAGAAGAAGTAGAATTACGATAAAAGTTAATCAAAAATCATGGACTACATCCTACATCTATTAATCCTCATCACAATCTACAGCATCTTGGTCATAACCATGAACATTTTACTGGGCTATTTGGGAATTTTATACCTCGGTCATCCAGCGATTTACGGCATCGGTGCATACTCCTTTGCGCTTCTGACTACAAAAGAAATATTAAGTTTTTTTCCGGCATTACTGGCTGCGGGCTTGATAGCAATGCTGGCCGGATCAATACTTGCCTTGCCGGCATTAAGACTAAAAAGTCACTATATCGGCATGACCACTTACGGCTTTCTGGTAATAGTAAACGGACTAATGATCAATCTCGGCGACCTCACGCGTGGACCATTGGGAGTTCCGGGCATACCGCGACCGATTATTTTCGGCCACTTGATAAGCACTAACACCGAATTTTTGATTTTCACTTCAATATTGGCAATAATTATAAATTTTATTTTGTGGAGAATCATGGGCTCCCCTTTCAGCAAAGTGGTCGAAGCCATCCGCGAAGACGAAACTGCCGTCAAAACCCTTGGCAAAAACGTCATGAAATATAAAATTCAGGCCTTCATGATTACGGCATTTTTCGGCGGCATCGGCGGAGCTTTATTGGCTTCCTACCTGCAATATATCAGCCCAGGCAATTTTGCTACTGAAGAACTGATCATCATTTTAGCCATGACTATCATCGGCGGCATGGCCTCATTTTGGGGCAGCATCGTTGGTGCAATCGTCATTATTTTATTACCGGAACCATTAAGATTTTTGAATTTTTCCGCGGAAATAATCGGCGCTCTTAGATACGGAATTTACGGCTTACTGATAATACTTTTCATGATTTACAAACCAAACGGCATTCTCGGCAAACGTACTAACATTTTTTCCAAATGACAATTTTAGAAGTTCAAAATTTGAACAAACATTTTGGTGGCATCAAGGCCATAAATAATTGCAGTTTTTCAATTGAAAAAAATTCCATCACCGGGCTGATTGGGCCAAACGGAGCGGGAAAAACGACAATGTTCAATATTTTATCCGGCTTACTTACACCCGATTCCGGCAGCATTTATTACCAAGAAAATGACATTACAAACCTCAATACTCACGAAAGAACAAAACTCGGTTTTGGCCGCAGCTTTCAATCAATTCGCATTTTTCCTGAATTAACGACCATAGAAAATCTCATTCTGGCTTTCCCTGAAAACAATGACAATTTGTGGCAAGCTTTTAGCAAATTCCAAACTAAACAAAAATCTCTTCACAAAAAAGCCTTGGAATTATTAACCAGCGTCAACCTGGAAGAGAAAGCTAATTTAAAAGGCTATGAATTATCCTACGGTCAAAAAAAATTGTTGGAAATTTTACGTGTTGAAGCCAATAACGCAGATTTAGTTTTGTTGGATGAACCAACCGCGGGCATCAATCCCACACTCATTCAAAACATTAAAATTCAAATCAAAAATCTGCAAAAAGCAGGCAAAACTATTTTCATAGTCGAACACAACATGCCATTTATCATGAACCTTTGCGAACAAATCATTGTCATGGACCAGGGCAAAGAAATTGCCATGGGTACACCAAAAGAAATTCAGGAAAATCCTCAAGTTTTAGTAGCTTATCTCGGTAAAAAACGTCAAACTCATGCTTAAAATCAACAATCTCACCGCCGGCTACGGCAATGGACCGGACATTATAAAAAAAGTGACTATTTCCGTTAAAGAAGCCGAAATCGTCTGCATCATCGGCCCAAATGGCGCCGGAAAATCGACAATTTTGCGCAGTATTTTCGGAATTACAGATATCCGCGAAGGAGAAATAATCTTTTTTGGAGAAAATCTCTCTGACACAAAAACTGAAAACATCATCAAACGCGGAATCTGTTACGTACCGCAAGGCCGCAGCATTTTCCCCACTATGACGGTAAAAGAAAATCTGGAAATGGGGGGTTTTATTCGCAATTCGCAAAAAGAAATCGACGAGGGTCTGGCCTTCGCCTACAGCCAATTTCCCAAACTTTTTGAAAAACGTCACGAAGTCAGCAAAAATCTTTCCGGCGGTGAACAGCAAATGCTGGCTATCGGTAGAGCTTTAATGGTACAACCAAAACTCTTGCTTCTGGATGAACCTTCCATCGGCCTATCCCCGAAAATCACCGAGGAAGTATTTGAAAAATGCCTGCAAATAAAGAAAAACGGTACTTCCATCCTAATGGTCGAACAAAACGCCAATATCGCCCTGGCTTACGCCGATCGCGGCTATGTGCTCGAACTCGGCGAAAACCGCTTCGAAGGCAAAGGCTCGGAACTGCTGCACAACAAAAAAATCGGGGAACTGTATCTGGGAAAATAATGGTGGGCGTTGAGGGATTTGAACCCCCGACCCTCTCGGTGTAAACGAGATGCTCTAGCCAACTGAGCTAAACGCCCCAGTGGCAAGGAATATAAAGTGTGCTGAAACAAAAATCAATAGCATTGATTTCAACCCAATAAAAATCCGTTTCCCTTTAGCCATTTTTCGGATTCTCTATAATTTGGCATCGCATTTTCCACCCACTGCCAAAAACGCGCGGAATGATTGAATTCCTTTAAGTGCGCCAGCTCGTGCACACACACATACCTAAACACTTCGCGCGGCGCAAACAAAAGCCGATAAGCAATATTGATATTTTTTTTGGAACTGCAACTGCCAAAACGCCCATTGGTACGTTTGAAGCGAATCTCGTTAACACGCTCCTGAAAGTGCAGCTGATTTAATTCCTGCAAAACCTCAATCAAATAGGACGTTTGATCTTTAATAATCGCTTTTTCTGTCAAAAATTTAATTTTCTTTTCACAGTCAACCTCGCTCAAAAAACTGTTCAATTTAATTTTCAAAAAATGACCTTCCCTCAAAACCGCCCGTGAAATCACACCCGGCAAAACATCCACCGTCAACTCATAAATTTTATTATGTGTCACAATTCTGCCACCATCCTCATATTGAGGATTCACAAAATCCAATTTTTTAACTTTTTGCAGTCTTTTTTCCGCCCATTTCAAAAATTTTTCCACAATTTCGTCACGCTTGCGGCCCTGTGCATAACGACTTAATTTCAGCACCACGACGCCATTTTTAATGCGCACTGACGAAGTGGACTTCAAAACCGCCCGATATTCCACCGGATAGCTCGCCTCCCCCATTTTTAAAAATTCCGGATAGTTCACTAGCGGCATTTTAGCAAATTTTTCTGGTGCCCAGGAGAGGACTTGAACCTCCACGAGATTGCTCCCGCTACCACCTCAAGGTAGTGCGTCTGCCATTTCGCCACCTGGGCTTGTTATTTGTCTTTATTGCTCTTTAAAGTGACTTTCACGGTGATGATTTTGCCGTTTCTCCAAACCTTCAGCGCCACCGTGTCCCCAGGATTATAGTTTCTAATTATTTTATGTAAAGGGTTTTCCAGCATGACGTCGACATTTTCCACACTCACCACTACATCCATATCCTTCAAACCAGCCCTATCGGCCGCCCCACCTTTTTCAATTGCCGGCCTGGAATAATCCTTACTTTCCACCAACAAGGCCCCATGATCCAAGGACTTATTAATGTCCTTAGCCTGCCCTTTATCCAGCATCACAAAATTCACACCCAAAACAGGCCTGACTATTTCCCCATTTTTTTTCACACTGGAAATTATTGATTTTAAATCATTAATAGGGATTGCAAAACCAATATTATTAGCAGATTCCTGCACCGCGGAATTCATCGCCACCACCTGACCATCAAGATCAATAAGCGGCCCGCCACTATTACCCAGATTGATAGCCGCATCCGTTTGAATCAAACCGGACAGATTTTGTACCGCGCCGTAATCATTGTAAGCCACCACGTCACGACCTTTCGCGCTGATAATTCCGGAAGTTACGGTATTGCCGTAAACAGCCAAAGCATTACCTATGGCCACCACTCTCTGACCGACCACCAAATTATCCGAATTACCAAAAGTCACCACCGGAAAATCTATTTTTTTATCATTTTGAATTTTCAAGACCGCCACATCGTCAAAAGGATCTTCACTCAAAAATTTTGCCAAATATTCACTGTTATCATTCAAAATTACTTTATAATCGGCCTTTTTACTCAAAAGAACGTGTTTATTGGTAAAAATTAAGCCGCTTTTGTCAACAATAAAACCCGTTCCTCCATAAAGATCATCCTGCGCTGGAATCTCCAAAGATTTAGGATCCAAAGTGTCGGAAGTGACAATGGAAACCACCGCCGGATCGACCTTTTTTATTGCACTGATAATTTGCGAATCCTCGATATAAGTGTGATCCTCAATCAGTTTGCCATTATAAACATTTGTCACAAAAAGTTTGTCGCCCACAAAAGCTCCCACCAAACCAAACACAAAGGCCAGGCCGACAAGAATCGCAAGATTTTTTGAGGAATTTTCCATAAAGGCAATCTACAGAAAAATTCATGTTGACGCAACTTCAACACGGTAAAACAACCAAAATCCCTTGCGGATTCTCCCGAAATAATCGAGAATGCCCGCGGACTATTCCTTAACCTTCCAAATATGAGCGCTATGCAATCGCAGGATCCGCAGATCTTCGACCTCATTGAACATGAAAAACAAAGACAGAAGGAGGGCATTGAATTAATTCCATCTGAAAATTATACTTCTGCCGCTGTCATGGAGGCTTGCGGCAGCATTCTTACAAACAAATATTCCGAAGGCTATCCGGGAAAAAGATACTATGGTGGCCAAGAAAATATCGATCAAATTGAGAACATTGCCATCGAGCGCGCCAAACAACTTTTCGGCGCCGAACACGTGAATGTACAGCCATATTCCGGTTCTCCTGCTAATACTGCAATTTACTTCGCGCTTTTAAATTTCGGTGACACCGTCATGGGGCTAAAACTCGATCATGGTGGACACATCACTCATGGCTTACCAATAGCTTTTTCGGGCAAAGCCTACAATTTTGTGCAATATGAAGTAAATAGAGAAACCGGCCGTCTGGACATGGAAGCCATCAGAAAACTGGCGCTCGAACACAAACCAAAAATGATCGTTGCAGGTTTCACAGCTTATCCTCGCGACATCGATTGGAAGAAATTCAAAGAAATTGCCGATGAAGTCGGCGCTATTTCTATGGCCGATATTTCTCATACGGCAGGCCTTATCGCCGGCGGAGTACTGGAATCCCCAGTACCGTATTTTGATGTAGTAATGACCACAACTCACAAGACTTTACGGGGCCCTCGCGGTGCCATCATTTTGTGTAAAGAAAAACATGCCAAAGCTATCGATCGAGCCGTATTCCCAGGCCTTCAGGGTGGCCCACACGAACATATCATCGCCGGTAAAGCCATTGCCTTCAGTGAAGCTCTCAAGCCGGAATTCAAAGTCTATGCCAAACAAATTCAAACCAACGCGCGTCATCTAGCCGAAGCCATGAAAGCCAAAGGTTTCAAATTGGTTTCTGACGGCACAGACACTCATCTAATTCTCGCTGATCTTACAAACAAAGGTGTTCCCGGCAAACAAGCCCAAATGATTCTTGACACTGTTGGCATCACATTAAACAAAAACACTGTTCCTTTTGATACACGCACACCCATGGACCCATCCGGCATCCGTCTCGGCACGCCAGCAGTAACCACCCGCGGCATGAAAGAGCCAGAAATGGACATGATCGCCGACTGGCTCGATCGTGTAATTAGCAACATCGAAGACACGGCTTTGCATGCTAAAATTAAGGAAGAGGTAAAACAGATGTGTTTGAAATTTCCGGTGCCGGGGATAGACTAAACTGCCCAATCTGAAGATTTTTTCTCTTGACGGTGAGTATGCACTCACCTATACTTTGGATATAAAAATTAACATCAACAAATATGAAACAAGAGACCACCACAAAAATAGCCCTATTCCAAAACAAGGAAATTCGTAAAACTCTTCATAATAACGAATGGTGGTTTTCTGTTGTAGATGTCTGCACAGTTTTGACTAATAGTCCTGATGGCGGAGCTTACTGGAGAAAACTAAAGCAAAGACTAAATGAAGAAGAAAGCCAGGTCGTGACAAAATGTCACGGACTGAAATTAGAGGCATCTGATGGTAAAAATTACATCACCGACTGTGCCAATACTGAAGACATTTTCAGAATTATTTAATCCATTCCCTCTCCCAAAGCCGAACCATTTAAAAGATGGCTGGCAAAAGTCGGCTACGAAAGAATACAGGAAATCGAAAATCCGGAATTGGCGACAAAACGAACCAGAGCGCTTTACAAAGCCAAAGGCTATTCCGAAGAATGGATCGAAAAAAGATTGCGTGGAATTGAAATACGTGAAGAATTGACTGAAGAATGGAAAGAAAGAGGAGTAAAAGAAGGTTTGGAATTTGGGATTCTGACAGCAGAAATCTCCAAAGCAACCTTCGGCATGACACCTCATCAATACAAAAAACATAAAAATTCAAAACGAGAAAATTTGAGAGATCATATGACCAGTCTAGAATTGATTTTCAACATGCTTGGTGAAAAGGTTACTACGGAAATTTACAAACAGGAAAAACCGGAAACTTTCGACAAAAACAAACAAGTCGCC
>JACRIB010000005.1 GCA_016235895.1 Candidatus Peregrinibacteria bacterium
GAAAATTTTTCGGTAATTTTGACTTCATTCGAATGCTCCAGATCAAAAGGTTTATTTCGTTTCCTGGCCAAATTTTCTTCAGCCCTTGAAAACCCCAGTAGATTAAGGATTCCAACTCTTCCTGCCAAAGATTCCTGAATATCCTTCAAAACCGAAAATTGATGCGAACCGGTAAGCCAATACCGCCCCGTTTTATCGCTGGCATCAACTCTAATTTTAATATAAGAAAAAAGCTGTGGCACATACTGAACTTCATCAATTAAAAGCGGAGCCGGATTAATTTCCAAAAACAACTCGGGGTCATCTTTCGCAAGTTTTCTCACGCGCAAATCATCAAACGTCACATAATTCATTTTGAACTTTCCGGCCAGATGCTTAAGCAAAGTGGTTTTCCCGACTTGCCTCGGGCCACCAAGATACAAAACTTTAAAACTACTATTTACGGACTTAATCACGTCCTCCAAATAACGAGAAAAATACATATCCTAAACATTTAAGTGTATGGCTATTTTAATCCCAGAGAGTAAATTGGTCAAGATGGTTTGCCTCGAATGTCAAGATTACAACTTTCAAAATTACTGATACAATCAACACGCAAAAATAAACCTGAGCCTTGCTAAACCTGCTAAAAAAATATCGCTATCCGCTTATGATAATTTTCGCGATACTGATAGCTTATGCCCCATTTTACCTGCGTGGAGGATTCATCGGCGACTTCGGCGATCCGGTAGGCCAAACTATTACCAATAAATTTCTCCTAACTCATTACTTAAAAAATGGCTTGCTGCCACTATGGAATCCATATAGCTTCCTGGGTATGCCTTTTTTAGCGGATATCCAAGTGGGCGCTTTTTATCTCCCGGATATCACTATTTTTTCAATCTTTTCCCCGGTCGAAGCTCACAATATTTCCGTAATACTGCATCTGCTCTTTGCCGGCCTGGGATTTTTTCTGCTTTTCAAAAAACTTGGCGTCTCCGAGAAAGCCTCTGCTGTTTCCAGCATTGTCCTCATTACCACCGGCAGCTTCCTGAGTAAATTATTTTTTCTAAACATGCTGACCACGTTTTCCTATCTTTCCTGGCTCGTACTCGTGTCTGTCGGCGAGAAAAAAACTATTCCAAAATTAGCAATCCTTACTTGTTTAATGATCTTCGCCGGCCATCCGGTGGCGGCATTATACGTTTTTCTAAGTGTGGGCATTTTCAATTTTATCTACCACTTCAAAAAATGGAAAAAACTTTTTTCAATTCTATCAGGGCTTTTTCTTGGCTTATTGCTAAGCTCAATTCAACTCGTTCCATTCTGGCAGCTTAAAAATCTTTCGGTAAGAGATCGATTATCTTTCGCTGATTTTTCCAGCGGCTCATTGAATCCAAAAAATCTGCTAAATTTCATTAGTCCCTTAAAAGAACCGTTTGGAAACGGCATCGACAAGTACGTTCATTTCGGCACAATTGCTTTTATTTTGGTCATTATAAGCCTCTTCTTTTTCAAAAAATTCAACAAAAATTTAAAAAAAATTTATTTAACGGGATTGGTTCTGGGTATAGTTGGTCTAACATTAAGCACTCTCGGGGGAATTGACGCTATCAGACATATTTTTTACAATATACCAATCTTGAACATCACCCGTGTTTCAGCGCGTTTTATTATTATTTCCCATTTTGGCAGCGCTCTCTGTCTGGGAATTTTTCTTACCCATTTGTTTCAAAATCATTTCCGGTTAACCTTTTTTTTGTCAATTGCGGTCATTATAAATTCCATTTTGGTTACCAATGTTTTTCTCGAACGCCATGAAATTTCAGACGCCTACAAACAATATCAATTTGAAAATCAAAATCTGCTTAAAGAAACAAAGGAGCCCCAATATTTTCTCAACAGCGGCAATTTTTTATTTCCAAATCGCAACTACCTTTCGCTTACCGCAAACATTATTGGCTACAACCCCTTAATGTTAAAAACGTATCATGAAAAAATTCCCGTAGCTGCCCATGGGAGTCTTTTAAGTTCAACATACTTTCAGGATTATTATGAAAATTTCGTGAAATTCGGCCTGAAATATTACGTATTTCCAACAAACAGCTCAAAAAAATTCGTCATAAATTTTTTGAAAGAAAAAAACTGGAAACCGATTGCCGGAGAAGGAAGCGATTTTACAATCTGGGAAAATCCTAATCCGGCGCCTTTTGCCAAATTTGAAAATCTGAAAAATAAAGTCACCATGGAAAAATATTCTCCAGAAGAAATAATTTTGAAAACGGAGATGATCGGTCCGGACAAGCTGATTATAAATCAAAGCTACTACCCGGGTTGGGAAGCAAAAATATCCAATTCGAAAATAATAGAATCCTCTATTTATGGTGACTTGATTCAGTCGTATGAAATTCCCAAAACATCGGAAGTGAAAATAATCTTCAAACCAAAAGATGTTCACAGGGGAGCATTTCTCTCCTTACTCGGGCTCATGACGATACTCGGTCTAAGTTTTTTTAAACCGGCCACTTGCAAATAAAAGAAAAACGTGTAACTTTTCCCGCATGGAACAATCTCTGAAAAATCTCGAACAAGAGGCCTTAAAAGCCATAAAAAACTGCGCCACGGTGGAAGCCCTACGCGAAGTTGAGCTCGAATATTTCGGGCGCAAAGATGGCAAATTGACTAATGTAATGAGAAGCCTAAAAGACCTTCCCGCTGCTGATAAACCGAAGATGGGCACGCTGGCAAACACGGTGAAAATCGCCCTGGAAAAAGCCCTCGCCGCCAAATTTCAAACTTTCGAAAATGCGAAATTGGAAAAAGAACTTTCCAATGATTTTTTTGACACCACGATCCCGGGAAAAGCGCGCTACGTCGGACACATTCATCCAGTGACTCAAGTGCAGGAAGAGGTGGAAAGAATTTTCAGCCAAATGGGTTTTGCGGTTATGGATGGCCCGGAAATAGAATCCGAATATTACAATTTTGAAGGTCTTAACATCCCCGCCGACCATCCGGCGCGCGACATGCAGGATACTTTTTTCATCCAGGAAAAAAATGACACTAAACATGGAAGAATGGTTCTCCGCACTCATACGTCCCCTGTTCAAATAAGAACGATGGAAAAATATGGCGCTCCATTGCGCATAATTGTCCCGGGCCGCGTCTTCCGCTATGAAGCGACCGATGCCAGCCACGACAGCACTTTCAACCAAGTGGAAGGACTCTTAATAGACAAAAACATTTCTCTAAGCCATTTGAAAGGCGTGATGGCCGAATTCCTCACCAGACTTTTTGGAAAACCGGTAAAAGTGCGCTTCCGTCCGGGCTATTTTCCCTTTGTGGAACCGGGAGTCGAGCTCGATTTTTCCTGCTTATTATGCGGAGGGAAGGGCTGCCGCGTCTGCAAACAAAGCGGCTGGGTGGAATTCATGGGCGCCGGCATGGTTCACGAAAACGTGCTTAAAGCCGGCGGCATCGACAGCAAAAAATACCAAGGCTGGGCCTTCGGTTTCGGCCTTACCAGATTGGTAATGATGAGATACGGCATCGACGATATCAGACTTCTCACCGGCGGCGAATTAAGATTTTTGAAGCAGTTTTAAGAAAGCGTTGACTTGATAATCCTTTGTGTATATTCTATACATAGAAACCCTTAACATTTAATGGTTTCATATATATGAAATATACTACAATTTCGTCCGGAACGGGTGAATTATTAGAAAATCTTATCCTGAAGTATGGACAGATCGTAACGGTGGAACAGATTTTTTCTGAAGCGGGCCTTGCCATGAACCGCCAACAAACCGAATATCTCATCGCAACTCTCGCTCGGCAGGGCTGGCTTGTCCGCATCAAAAAAGGTCTCTACGCCATTACGGATTTAAGTACGCGTGGATTTTTATCTTTGTCCCCATATGTCGTTGCCAATTTACTTGAGAAAGATTCTTATGTGTCCTTTGAGTCAGCGCTTCATCATCATGGTATGTTTGACCAACTCACGGGCAAAATAATTTCCGTTTCATTGAAAACGCATAAAACGGTCCGACTCCAGAATGTTCAGTATGGTTTTATAAAAACAAAAGCCGGTTATTATTTCGGCTGGCAAGAAACACAAATAGACAACAAAGTCGCCTACGTCGCCACGGCGGAAAAAGCCATCGCCGACATGGTTCATTTTCACAGGAGTCTTTATTCCGTTGATATAGTGATTGAAAAATTGCGCGAGCATAAAAATAATCTGGATTTTGGGCGTTTTAATGAGTATCTCTTAAAAATGTCTATGACTACTATGAAAATTTTTGGCTTTATTTTTGATCTTATGAATATCGATTCATCCAAACTGCTAAAACGAGTGAAGAACGTCAAGGGGGCGCATCGTATGATCGCGAGCGCAAAAATTTTTAATGCCAAATGGCGCCTCTATTACGATATCCACTTTGATAAGTATAAATCCCCATGATTACGCGTCAACAACTTGAAATTATAAATCGTCGCACGCTCAAATATCCACTTGCCATTGCCGAAAAAGACTATTTCCTCGCTCTCGCGCTCAATATTATGGCGCGGTCTCCGCTCGGGAGCACGCTTGTTTTTAAAGGAGGAACGGCCATACATCATTGTTACCTTGACCAATACCGCTTCTCGGAGGACCTGGATTTTTCCGCAAATCAAAGGCCCGTAACTCTCAAAGCGATTGGAGACGTGTTTAAATCAACTGATTATTTGAGCATTAAAAAAGATCATATCTCCGGCGCTACCGTCAAGATTGAGAAACTACAGTATTCCGGCCCATTGATACAGCTAAACTCGCTCAAAGTGGAAATAGATTTTTTACAAAATGTACTCCTGCCTCCGCAAATCATGCCATATAAAAATGTATGGGGAATAGAATCCATGGTTAGGGTTATGGATGTTAGGGAAATTGTCGCGGAGAAAATCCGTGCCATGAGTGATCGGGCCAGATACCGCGATTTTTATGATTTATTTTTGATACTCGAAAAATATCCGTTGAATCTCCTGGAAATTATTGGTTATATGAGGCAAAAGGAAATCAGAAAACCAATCACAAAAGAAAACATTAAAAATAATTGGATGGTGGTCGGTACACAGAAAGCGACGGAAATGATGCAGATATATTATTCACGCGAAGTTCAAGACGAACAAATTGAAATAATGATTGAAAATTTGCCATTTATAAACTTGAAGACTACCGCCTCTGGCGGTAGCGACAAGCCACGCAGGAGCTAAAAAGACCCCAGTTTTTATAAAATAGACGCTGTTGACAAAATATTTCGTAAAAATCTTTGGAAAATCTCAATCTGTAGGTTCCTCCCCGGGGAGGAATTATAATCTGTAAATTACACCATGGGCTGTTTGAAAAATATTTCAGAACATGATCTTTCAATTTTCAAAA
>JACRIB010000002.1 GCA_016235895.1 Candidatus Peregrinibacteria bacterium
GATTATCTTGTCGTTGCGCCCAAGGCATCGGGTAAAGTGAGGAGTTATGAATCGGAGTGGGCCATAGCACATCCGGATAATTTCAAGCTGGAATTGCAAATGAATGATGTATACGTCTATAAAATAATTTTTTAATGGTCGGAGTGCCGGGACTTGAACCCGGGACCTCAAGACCCCCAGCCTTGCGCGCTACCATCTGCGCTACACCCCGACGTGTATTCCATTCCCAAAGCGTCAGTATTATATATCAGAACGGAATAGAGCCAAACAGAATTACATTCTGTTGGCTTTGTTATACCAGTTCTCCGAATAAATCATATTCGTTGGCGGCGCTGATGTAAACGTGATAGAAATTGTAGAGTTTTAATTGGCGCATTGATTTGATAATCACTTCGCCGTCGATACCGGGAGAGGAGCGCATGGAACGGCCGATGTAAGCACCTTGTCGATGGTTACTCGCTTCGCTCGTCTTAGGCTCGCGCTTACGATCGCCATGCAAACCGGTTAGGCGCAGGGCGTTCGTTGCATTGGGATTATATTTTTCAATGAGGACTTTGCAGGCGGTTCCGATGAGAGCTTTGTTTTTTTTGAGGGCGATTTTTTGTTGCATGAGCATGAGTTTTTCTTTGCGTTCGTTTTTTATTTTTTGAGTGAGCTGATTTGGATAATTATAAGATGACGCCAGTTTTTCACGGGAAAAAGTGAAGACACCGACGTGGTCGAATTGGATTTTTTTGACGAATGAAATGAGGTTGTTGAAATTCTTTTCGGTCTCACCGGGAAAACCGACGATGAAACCGGTGCGGAAAGTCATAGTGGGCATCATTTTGCGAATGGCGGTGACTTTTTCCAGTATCTTTTCAGGCTCACTAAAGCGCAGCATTCTGCGAAGAACTTCCTTGTCGCCGTGCTGTAGAGGCATGTCGAGATATTTACAAACTTTTTCGCAGGAGGCCATGGCTTCGAGTAATTTTTCGTCAATTTTTTCGGGATAAACGTAGTGCACGCGAATCCAAAAATCGCCTTTGATAGCGTTTATTTTTTGAAGTAATTCATAAAGTCTTTTTTCACCATAAAGATCGGTGCCGTAGTAGCCGCAATCCTGAGAAACAAGAATGACTTCTTTGATGCCTAGTTTCACGAGATCGGTAATTTCCGCGAGAATGTCTTCCATGGCGCGACTGCGAAATTTGCCTTTTAGATAAGGAATAATGCAGTAAGTGCAGCGGTGATTGCAGCCTTCGGCAATTTTTACGTAAGCGTAACTGCGAGGCGTTAGTAGACTTTTGCCATTTAATTTTTCGAAACTAAATGGCTCCGGAGAAACTGCGTAAACTTTTTCGCCGCGAATGACGCGATGAAAAATATTATTGATATTGTGATAATTTGTGCCGTTTACAATGGCGGCAATCTGCGGATATTTTCCAAAAAGATCTTCCTTCATTAAGCTTGCCAGACAGCCAATAACAATGATTTTCTTGTCGTTATATTTTTCGATACTTTCATAAACTTCGTCGCGGGCTGCTTTGAGGAAGCCGCAAGTATTGAGGAAGATAATATCGCTGTCCGGAATTGGCGCGACTTGAACATTTTCCAGCTCGGCCAGCACCGCTTCCATATCGGAAAGATTCTTAAAACAGCCAAGGGAGACGATGCCGACGTTGATAGCTTGAACTGAGTCAAAATTGGCGTAGGTCTTTGTGAGAGCCGGTGGCTCAATTGTAGCGGTCGCTGATGATGGATTTAATGTTTTTGGCTTCATCCCTGCATATTTTCCCACATAGATGGGCTTTTGTCATCACAGATTTATCGATTTTATTTTAAGTTTGTCTGTTAGCTTATAGTTAATTTGATTATACGTAGTTTCAGGAAAATTTTATACAAGAAGATGAACTTGTAGAAATAATAAAACAAAAGTCCTTGAAGGCGGAGAATTTATTCAGAATAAATCCTTTTTATCCATCGTTAAGATTGCATAAATTAAAAGGTAAACTGGATGGAGCCTGGAGCATTTCAGTAGATAATAAATACAGAATTATATTTAAACCTCTTCAGGACGGACTAATCTTATTCGCAAGTATTTGGCTGCATGCAATTTATGATCAATGAGGCTCGAGCTTATTAGAAGTTTTTCAGTTCACCGCGATTTTGTTTGATTTCGCTGCGGTGATGTTTTTGTTCCAGCATTTTTTCTTTGGCGCGCTTGCTGCGTTTGCGCTTCTGTTTGCGGATTTTGTAGATTTCGCGAGCGCGATCTGATGCGACACCTTTTATTTTTTGTTCTATTTTCAGGATGAGGAGCTTGTAGGCTGAAAGACGATTGGCGGATTGTTCACGATGTTTTTGGCAACGAACTTCGATGCCGGTTGGTTGATGACGCAGCAGTACGCAACTCGAAGTTTTGTTGATCTTCTGGCCGCCTTTGCCACTACCTCGAATGAAGGACTCCAAAATATTTTCAGTTTTTATTTGAAGCTCTTGAGCTTTTTGAATAAAATATGGTGGAAGTTCGATGGGGAAATTCATGTTTGGATTATAAACCAAGTCCCCAAGATCAAACGACTGGATATTATTGACAAGTTTGTTGTTTTATTGAATAATGTGGTGCTTATTTTATACTTAAACTATGGCGAGAGAAGGATACAGATCGAATGAGAGGCAGGGGTTTCGGGATCAATATCCCAGCGAGCAGGTGGTAATGGATAGAAGATTGGCGCTTGGAATTTTAGGCGTGGCCGTATTGTCTACGGTTGCCGGTTTTAGAAGTTTTTTTCACCACAGGGCTGAATTTGCCGCAACCGTTAAGCAGGTTGAGGCCAGACTAGGAATAAAAAGACCCTTGGAAAAATTGCCGAAAGGTTGCTTGATTCCGGAAGATGAAAGAGGAGGTAAAAATTTTTTGACGTCATTGGTGCCAAAATTTTCTCCTTTTCCGGTAGTCGGCGGCTACAGTTTTGAAAATAATCTGTCCCCACAGACCGATCCTTTATTAGCGGCCTTGCCAAAAGACGCCCATGTAAGATTATTAGTGCCTGAAGAAAGTTCGGATGAGGCTTTGAAATATGTTCAAAATAAATTTCCTCATTTATCTTTTACCACTCATGGTTTGCCGCTGGCGGAAGATGGTTACACTTATCCGCAAGACATGGTCTCTGCTACCGGAAGCGTGGATGAAGCCGGCAGATTTATATTGGCCGGCAGTGCTCTGGAGGCCAAAGATTTTGCATCCTGTAAACAAACTTATGAATCGACCAAGCGAGCGGTAGCCAGTCTTGTTCCTTTACGCGCAGTGTCTGATAGCCTTAGCAATGAAGATACAATCGAAGAAGCGGGTGCCGTCTTGCATGAATTTGGAGATGAAATTTTGGCGGAAAGGCATGGAGATAGTTTTACCCTAAAGTATGTGCCGGTGATGACCGAGGGTGGAGATTTGAAAATTACACGTTTGCCAAACGGTGGGATAGGTTTAATTGTTGGCAAACTAAATCTTTCAAGAACGATAATGTCGATGCAATTGGCGGAGAATCCGGGTGTTGCGGATTTAAAAATGTTGAATGAAGTAGGTCGAGACAAATTCGTAGTTTTACTGGAAAAAGTTAAGGCTCTTTATAAAGAATATTTTGCGGTGGATGAAGTGATAATTATTGATGAGCCCTATATCCGCGGTGAAGCACGAAGGAATGGTTATGTCAGACATTCCGGATTGAGAAGTTACGGATTTTTCCACTGCGATATGCTGGTCAGAACGGCGACGGATCAAAATGGGAAAGCGGTGGCGTTTTGCTCAAGCAGTAATATGCGTGATAGAGGAGATGGTGGAAATTGCCGCTATCTTTTCCGAGTTCAAGAGCAATTCGCGAGTTTGGGTTATGATGTGGAATCCATGGAAACCGGCCAATATCCGTCCATGAATTATGCAAATAGCGTGATGTTTAGAAACGGTGAAGCTAAAGTGGTTTTGGTGCCTCAGTATGGAATTCGTCAGGATGCTGCCGCAGTGGAAGCATATAGACGCAGGGGATTTGAAGTAAGGGTAGTGGATCAATCCTACATTCAAAAGCTACCCCCTGAGGATAAAGCTTTGGTTGGCGGGCCGGATTGCAAGTTGGTGGTGTTGGGGTAAAGCCGTTTAACGGCTCTACATCTCAATCAATAGCGGAATGATTAGCGGTCGGCGTTCGACTTTGTTGTGGGTATATTTGTCGATGGTTTGACGGATATATTTTTTGATGTCCTGGCGATTGGCACCGGGATTTTTGTCCATGATGCGCTGATAAGCAACACCGGCGAGATGGGAAATTTCCATGGTGATTGCTTCCGATTCATGCATGTAAATGAAACCGCGGGAGACCACATCCGGCGTTTTGCCGAGTTTTTTGCCGCGGATATAAACCAGCACGACGAGCGCGCCGTTTTGCGACATGATTTCGCGATCCATTTGGACTTGAGAATCAATGTGGCCTTCGCCGAGACCGTCGATTAGAATATATTTGGTTTCGACTTTTTCATCGGTTCTATAAGCTTTGCCGCGTTCTGCAATCATGACCTCGCCATTTTGCAACATAATGATCTGATCTTCCTTCATGCCGCAATATTGCTTGGCCACGCGAGCCAAGCCGAGACGCATGTAATATTCACCATGAATTGGAACCAGATATTTTGGTTTCACATAATTGATCATGCGGGCGAGCTCTTCCTGCTTGCCGTGACCGGAAGTATGCACATCCATCATACGGTCGCTAATAACTTCCGCGCCGAGCAAAGAAAGTTTGTTAATAACAGTGCTGATCGCGCGCTCGTTACCCGGAATTGGTGAAGAAGAAAATATGATCGTGTCTCCTTTTTTCACCTTCACATGGGGATGCTCACCAGCAGCAATGCGTGAAAGAGCAGAGACTGATTCTCCCTGTGAACCCGTAGTAAGAATTAAAGTCTGTTCATTAGGGACTTTTTTATATTTCTTAATATCTAAAACTCTATCTTTTGGAAAATCCATATAGCCAAGAGTGGCGGCAATATTTATTGTGTCAACCATGCTGCGTCCACTGATGTAAACCTTGCGATTACTGGCAATAGCGGCATCAATTACTTGCTGAAGACGTCCTACTTGACTTGAGAAAGAAGCAAGAATCACGCGAGCCGGAGCTTCTTTAATAATTTTTGTAAGAGTAATGCCGACTTCGCGTTCGGACATACTGTGGCCGGGTTTTAAGGCATTTGTGGATTCGCAGAAAAGGGCGAGCACGTTTTGGGAGCCGAGAGCTTCCATTTTGTGAATGTCGGCGGGGGCCTGATTTCTGGCAGGGGTAGCGTCAAATTTGAAATCGCCGGTGTGCACCAATTTGCCTGCCGGAGTGTCAATTATCACGCCAACGCAGTCCGGAATGGAGTGGGCCACGCGGAAAAAATTGCAGAGAAATTTGCCGAGGCGAAGAGGCTGATCGGGATTGATGGTGTTTAATTTTGCCAGGCGATCCTGTTTGAATTCATCAATGCGTTTTTTGATTAAACCGACCGTGAGTTTCGTGGCAAAAATCGGTGGGAAATCGAGGCGCGGAAGAATATAGGGAATGCCGCCGATGTGATCGAGATGCCCGTGAGTGATGACGATGCCGCGAATACGCTTCTTGTTTTCTTCAAGATAGCTGACGTCCGGTACTACATAATCGATACCGAACATGTCTTCACTCGGAAATTCCAAGCCCATGTCCACCACGATGATGTCATCTTCATATTCGAAGGCGGTCATGTTTTTACCGACTTCATTGAGTCCGCCGAGCGGAATAATTTTGATTTTACCCATCATCATCGGGCCTTTTTTGGCGCCGGACTGATGTTTCGGGAGCTTGGGGAGGGGTTTGTTGCCGACAGGTTGAGAAGCGTGACGGCCTTTATTGCTTTGGCCGCGTACATCACGCGGCACGCCGCCTTGGCTCTGGAATTGATGGGCCTTTTGGTGTTGCTGTGGTTGTTTTGGTCTTTGGTTATGCTGAAATTGTTGTTTTTGGCGTTGTTGCCGACCTTGCTGGCCCTGATTGCTTTGTTGAAAATTTCTATTCCGATTTTGCATTTTATGTACTTGTTTATTTGAGCTTTGTACTGAAAAATTCGCCCTTTGTTGAGGGTTTGAGCTCTGTTGTTGATTATTATTTACAGTTTTATTGTTGAAATACTTGGCGCCTGTGGCGCCGGGTTGGGCTTGCTTGGAATTTTTGTCACCTCCAGTGCCTGCACTACCATCGAAAGCTCGATTCATCCATTCATCTAATTTGTCCATTTTTGGTTTACTAAAATATTGTCTTTTGGCGCTTACCACTCTCATAATAACACAAGCCCGCTAAAAAAGCCAGTATTTGTTCGGTTCCATAGTTTCAAGTGCACCCCCTGGTCGAAGCGGGTTTTGTAGAACAAGTTAAAATATACAGCAATTGGCGGTCTCATTTCCAGAGTTTCATGGGGTCTTTGTATGTTGTATTCAATAAGCCAATCAGCTAGTGTAGTGTCTCCATAATAGCTTTGCAACGATTGACCTTTTGAATAATTTCATCTGCCGATTTTGTCCAGACAAATGGTTTAGGATTTTCGTTGTTGTATTTGATGTATGAATCAATAGCATGAATAAGTTCCGGTAC
>JACRIB010000039.1 GCA_016235895.1 Candidatus Peregrinibacteria bacterium
AATGTTTGTGCCCTCGCCCTGAATGCTGTAAAAAATTTCAGAAATGCGCATGCTGCCGCATGATAACCTTTAAAAAAGCTTGTTATCAAGGGCATTTTCAATTACAGTTTTCTTATGAAAAAGATTTTTGCAGTACCGTTTTTATGCTTGTTTTTGATCGCTTGTGGTCCGGAAAACAAGTCCAACGTTTCATATTCCGATTTGGCAAAGCAGGCGAAAGCGACGGAAGCGGCCAAGCAAAGCAATTTTGCTTACAAAAATGATAAATATTCTTTTGCCTTAAAGACTTTTCCGAAAGATTTTGAAGTGAATTATTTGCCCGACAATACCGGTATTTCTTTCAAGAAATTTGTCAAAATGGATCCAAAGAAAAATTACAAAAATCCGGATTTTAATTACAATGTGGATATTTATATTTTGCCAACGGAAAATACTCAGAATTATAAGGATTTGAACGACATGATCGGTAAAAAATATCAGGGCTACAGCTTCCGTTTTGTTGATTATGGAGGCATTAGTGGCTATTTTGTAGATGATGGTGTTTACACAAATGCGACTCCGCATTTTTTTGCCATGAATAAGGGTGCCAGTGTGATTTACCAGGTGGATATGAAATTGCCGAGCCGCTACTATCCCGCGCAAAAAGAGGCCTTTGAGGCGTTGGTGAAGAGTTTGATGATTTTTTAGTTTGCAATAATTTTCTCGAATTCTTTTTCACTCATAAGTTTTCTGGTCAGCACTTCTTGCCTGATCGTCGTGCCTTTTTTCAGGGCGGATTTTACAATCTCTGCCGTCAAGGCGTAGCCGAGTTTTGGGCTTAGGGATGTGGCGGTACAGAGGCTTTCTTCGAAAAGTTTGCGGATTTGTTTTTCGTTTACTTGGAGATTTTTCAGGGCGAAATTGTTGAGCATTTTTAGACCGTTTGTTAGAATTTCCATGGATTGCAAAAGATTGAACATGATAATCGGACAGAAAACATTTAGTTCAAAATTACTTTTTTGGCAGGCGATTTCGATGGTTTTGTCATTGCCGAGGACTTGCATGCAAATCATTTCCAGACACTCCGGAATCGATGGATTTACTTTGCCAGGCATGATGGAAGAACCGGCTTGTACTTCAGGTAAAGTGATTTCTGCGATGCCGGCTTTTGGACCCATATTCATCAATTTTAAGTCGCTGCAAATATTTAGCAAATTCGTCGCGAGTGAGCGCAGGCTGGCGGAAAAATTCAAAAAACTATTCATATTGTTGGCCATTTCGGTGAGATTTTTGCCGGAAGAAAAGTGCAGACCGATTAGTTTGGTAAGATTTTTCACCATCAATTCACGATATTTCGGGTGGGTGTTTATTCCTGTTCCTACAGCGGTGCCGCTGATGCCGAGTGTTTGTAAATTGACACTTTGATCAACGATAAATTCGCCGGATTTGTGCAATGCTTCTTTATAAGAATCGAATTCCTGGCCGAGACTGATTGATACAGCATCTTCTAAATGTGTGCGTCCGACTTTGCTCAAGTTGGAATATTTTTTGGCAATTTTCTTCAGGCTTTCTTCACATTCGTTAAGTGCTTTTAATAGCTCTGGTAGCGACAAAAGTGCGGCAATGCGTGTGACAGTAGGAATTACATCATTTGTTGATTGTGCCATGTTCACATGATTGTTTGGATGCACGAATTTATTTGATAGGCTTGCTTCGCTCGAAAGTGGCAGAGCCACATTTCTCGCTCGCTGCGCGCTCGCGCCGTGCGCTCGCAAATTATGCAATGCCGAGCGTTTTGGGCCATATAACAGTTCGTTTGCACGATTGGCAATAATCTCATTGGCATTCATGTTGTAACTGGTGCCGGCGCCGGCCTGAAAAACATCTAAAGTGAAGTCGTTGTCGAATTTTCCGGCTATAAATTCTTGGCACGATTGAATAATTGCCTTGCTGATTTTGTCGTCTAGTAGCCCTAAAGCTGTATTAGTCTGGGCAGCTGCCAATTTCACCATTCCCAAACTTTGTTTGAAAATTGCTGGTGCGATTACCCCACTGATCTGAAAATTTCTTTTAGCCCTAGCGGTTTGTCCGCCGTAATAGGCTTCCGCCGGAACTTCTACTTTGCCCATGGAATCTGTTTCAATGCGAGTTTTTGGAGAATTTTTCATTGGCGCTATCATACTAAAGCTTTCTTGATTAGGCAATTTCATGTTGCCATTTTGGAAAACGCTGTTAGAATGGGGCTACTTTCAATAAGTAAGTGCTAAGTTTATGTCCAGAATCTGTGAGATAACAGGTAGAAAAACCTCCACGGGTAATACTCGCAGTCATGCGATGAATCACTCGAACCGTAAATATTTGCCAAATTTGATGAAGAAAACCATCATCGATCCGATTACCGGCAAAAAAACCAGGATGAGAATCTCCGCTCGTGGTTTAAAAACTCTATGCAAGGCCAGGTGAGAGATTGAAAAAATCTCTGAAAAATGCTATAATTCCCAGATTTATTGACTTAAATTTCTGATGGATTATACAATTTTTCAACAATTGGGTTTGGCCACGGCGCTGGGTGCGCTGATTGGTCTCGAGCGCGAACACAAGCATCAGCTTGAACACGCGTTGGAAAAAAATGAGGACACTTTTGGCGGTATTAGAACTTTTGCTTTGATTGGGCTGGCTGGGGCGTTGTCTTTTGTTTTGTCGAGTTATTCTATTGTGATTTTTGTTGTAGTTTCTGCGGCTTTGCTGACGTTGGTAATTGCCAGTTACATAATCAGCAGTCAAAAATATGGCAATCTTGGCATTACTTCCGAAGTAGCTTCGATTTTGGTTTATATGATTGGAATTTTGTGTGGCATGGGACTTTTTTTGAACGCGACGATAGTGGCATTTATAGTTTTGATGTTCCTACTTTTGAAAACGCCGTTACATAAATGGGCCAAAAATATTAGGTTCCAGGAGATTCTTTCGACTCTGGAATTTATGCTCATCGCTTTCATTGTTTTGCCTTTTTTGCCAAATCAAAATTTCGGGCCTTATGGCTTCTTTAACCCTTATCTGATCTGGCTTTTGGTGGTTTTTATTTCCGGAATTTCTTTTGTCAGTTATGTGGCGATCAAATTACTTGGTCCGAAAAGGGGCCTTACTTTGACCGGCTTTTTGTCCGGTTTTATTTCTACTACTGCACTTTCGGTGAGTATTTCCAATCAAAGTAAAAAAAATGGTAAGATTTTGAGTCCTTATCTTTTGGCGATTACCCTTGCTGTTGCGGCGATGTTTTTGAGAATGCTTTTTGAAGTGTTTATCCTAAACCAAGAGCTGGCGGTTGCCACTTTGGTGCCTATGTTATCCATGTCAGTTGCCGCTTTGTGTATAGGCTTATTTCTTATGTGGAAAGGGAAGGGTTCTGACAATGTTTTGAGTCAGCATATTGTGGATATAAAAAGCCCTTTCAGTCTTCTTCCCGCTCTGAAATTTGGGCTGCTTTTTACTATTTTGCTTTTTATAATTAAGTTCGGAATTGCCAAAATTGGTGAGAACGGTATCTATCTTGCCAGTACGATTTTTGGCTCTTTCGATGTGGATGTGGTTACGGTGTCGATGTCGAGTTTATTGAAAAATGGTGAAGTGGCCAAGCATGCTGCGGTGATGGCAATTACGATTGCCGGCATGGTAAACACTTTATTGAAAATTGGAATATTTTTCCTTTTTGCAGACAGAAAATTGGCAAAAATGGTGAGTTTGATGGTAATTTTGGTGGCTTTGGTAGGTGGTTTGTCATTATTTTTCGTTTAGTGGGTTTCACAATGATTTTTGTAACTGCGCAAGACTTTTAGTGTTGTAGGTTTTTCCGACAAGCTATATTGGAGAGAAATTATTAATTGTGACCGTGTCACTCTATTTTGATGTTTTTGAAATTCCCGACAGTTTTTTTGTGAATTTTTATTAGTCTTGCCAATTTTTTCAGCATTTTGTATTAAAATTAAGTAATATTTTTAATTTTTAACCAAAATGTTATGTCAGACAAAGTTCCAGGATCGGTAGTCATGGCAGGGGAGAAAGCGGTTATCAAGGGCAGAGACCGCGAATATGGGGCTGTATTATGGAAACAGCCACATTTATTGGATCTTTCCTATGCAGAATTGGAAGAAAAGAATTTGGAGGTGAAGGCTTTGCGTTTGAAGGGTACTAAAAGTGATGATGTGAAGAAGCAGTTTTTGGATTATTTGAGAACTGATGCCGGAGTGAAGGCGGTGGTTGTTTGTTTTTCCGATTTGGAAGGACGTTTACATATGCTGGATTATGACAAAAAATTTATTTTGGGCGCTGAAGACAATCTCACTTTTGATGGTTCTTCCATTCGTGGTTTTACCGCGCAATCACAATCCGATCTCCGTTTGAAAGTTGACTGGACCACTTTTCGTTGGCTTCCTGCAGACCTTTTTGGTGCCGGAAAAGTTTTGGTTTTTGGCAATGTTTGTGATAAAGATGGTAGTTTGTATAAATCCGATTTCCGCGCGATTTTGTCCACACTTTGCGACGAATTGCGTGCGAAGGAAGGGATCGTGGTCAATGTAGCGCCGGAAATTGAAGGCTTTTTGTTCAAAGGCGAAAAAGTGGAGCAGACTTTTGATGAAAAAACAGGCTTTGAATTGGCTACCATGAGCGGATATTTCAGCTCATTGCCACAGGATACGCTACGTCTTTTCATTGATAAATTTGCGGAAGTGAAACGCGCGCTCGCTTTCCAAAATGAAAAAGATCACCCGGAGGTTGCGCCTGCGCAATTTGAATTAAATTTTCGCTACTCCGTAGCGCTCGATACAGCCGATCAAATTCAGCTTTACAAGCTGCTGGCGCGTCAGGTGGCTAAATCTATGGGTTTCACCGCTTGCTTCCTGCCTAAGCCTATCCAGGGCCTCAACGGTAGCGGTATGCATACTAACATGTCATTCTCAAAGGATGGTGTGAATATGTTTTATGACAAGGCCGGCGAACACAGTCTTTCCGATATGGCCAGAAAAGTGACCACGGGAATTTTGTATTATGCCAATGATTGTTGCCTTTTGATTAACTCCAGCGTGAATGCTTATCGTCGTCTGGATCCGCATTTTGAAGCGCCAAATGAGATTAAAGTTTCGGCGGTGGATCGTGGCTCGATGGTGCGTATTCCGATTGGTAATGAAAAGAGCGCGCGTATTGAAGTGCGTACCGTTGCTCCCGACGCTAATCCATACATTGCATTTTATGGCTTGATTAAGGCCGGAATCGTTGGGATGAAGGCCGGTGCGGAAGAATTGGCAATGATGGAAAAAAAAGTTTATGGCGGTAAGGTGAAAAAATTGCCGGGTAATATTTATGATGCCTTGGAGCATTTTGAGGGTAGCGATTTCGTGAAAGATATTTTGGGTGAGGAAAACCAGGGCAAATATGCCGCTTTGAAGCATATGGCGGCTGATCGTTCACCAAAATCTTTGGGTACAAAAGTAAAGACCGGTGAAATTATTTATCACCACGATGTGACAAATCAGTGGATTTGGAATCAATTCTAGATTTGCCAAAAAGGG
>JACRIB010000045.1 GCA_016235895.1 Candidatus Peregrinibacteria bacterium
CGCTACGATTTTTGTTTTTTCTCACAAACATACCCCCATTTTAGATTTGCAGCACCCAAATTTCAATTAATTATCTCAAATAAACTCACTAACAAGCCATTTCATTTTTTATAAAATTGTCTTTGCGGAAAACAGGAAAAATTAACAATACTGAGGTAAAATGCAAACGAAAAGGCTTTCGACCGTGGTTTATATACCACAAACTGGCGGAGAGTCTTCTTTTTATTTCTCGGGAAATACCAATGTCAAATATTTTCCATTGGTGCTTTTATCCTCATTTATCTGGACTATAAAAATTTCCATATCTGAAGTTATACCAATAAAACGATGCAAAATTTCAGATTTTCTATTGGGATTTTCTTTAGAGTCAGGATTTCATGATAAAGGTTTTGATCGGTATCATGAGGACGCCTCTCCCCTTGGCTCCCCTCGTTTAACCGCTAAATAGTCTAACTGTTTGTCATCTTGTTTATGTTTTTTAATTCTGTGAGATACAAACACAAGATTGACTTCAGCCATCGATCACAGTATAATTTTACCGTACATATATCGATAACAAAAATGTATGACAACTGTAATCCTATCACCAAAATTCCAGGTCGTAATACCAAAAGTCATAAGGGAGGAATTGCACCTCAACGCTGGTATTAAACTGGAAATCATTACATTTGATGGTGCGATGGAATTTATCCCAATCAGGTCAATTAAATCCATGCGCGGATCATTGAAAGGAATGGATACAACAATAATCCGTGAAAAAGATCGCCCACTATGAACATATTAGATTCATCAGCTTGGCTTGAGTATTTCGCCGACACAAAAAATGCGGGAAATTTTTCCAAAATAATTGAAAACACAAAAGATTTGATTGTACCAACAATTACAATTTACGAAGTATTTAAAAAAGTTTTACAGAAGAAAGATAGAAAAAAAGCAACGGAAACAATAGCCTATATGAAACAAGGCAAAATCGTAGATTTAAACCTTAATCTTTCCCTGGAAGCAGTAAAATTAAATATGAAATACAACTTACCAATGACCGACAGCATAATTTTAGCCACAGCAAAGCAATATAACGCTACAGTTTGGACTCAAGATGCCGACTTCAAGGGTATCCCCGGAGTTAAATATTTCAAAAAAATCTGAATTTCAAAATCGTAAAAACATCTCCGCGCTTTTTAATAGTATACGATGCCATCGTATACTATCTTGACATTCTATACGACACCATCGTATAATAGACTCATGGAAGAAATACTATACAGATACAACTCGTGGTGGGAAAAAAAATATGAGCTCAAAGAGCTCTATTCCAGACCTGCGTCTTTAAACTTACTGAAAAACACCCTTTCAAACAAACACGTAATTTTTCTTACAGGTCTAAGAAGAGTAGGAAAGACCAGCTTAATGCGCCTATTGATAAAAAGCTTAATTGATGAAGAAAAAGTAGAACCAAAGCATATTTTTTACATCAGCATGGATGATTACATTCTTGGCAAAAAAAACATCCTCGAACTTCTTGAAGAATACAGAAAAATACACAAAATACGTTTTCAGCAAAAAATTTTTGTTTTTCTGGACGAAATAACCTATCAGGAAAACTTTGAATTACAACTGAAAAATATTACAGACAATCAAAACGTAAAAATTTATGCTTCATCCTCCAGCGCTTCAATTCTAAAAAACAGAAAAGCCTACCTTACGGGAAGAAACATAGTGGTAGAAATACTACCTTTTGACTTCGAAGAATATCTGCAATTCAAAAAAATCACTCTGGAAAAAAGCAATCAACACCTAATGGATAAATATTTTGAGGATTTTATGCAAAGCGGCGGTTTGCCGGAGTACGTCGCCCACAACGACATTGAATACTTAAAAGAACTCGTTGACGATATTATTTATAAAGATATCGCGGCAGTCCACGGTATCAAAAACCAACAAACCCTAAAAGATTTCTTTCTCCTCTTAATGGAAAGAGCCGGCAAAGCAATCAGTATGAATAAAGTTGCTAACATCTTAAATATATCAGTTGATTCAGCAAAACGTTACTTGAAATTATTTGAGGATACTTACCTGATCCATACCGTTCAACGTATGGGGAAAACAAATGAAAGAATAATTTCACCTAAAAAAATATATGCGGCAGATCTGGGCATAAGAGCACTTTTCACTGGTCTAAGAGACAAAGGCAGTTTTTTTGAAAATTATGTATATTTAAAAATTAAAAAACAAAAACCAAAATATGTACTGGAAAACGGCATAGAAATTGATTTTTTCACCGAAAATAAAACTTTAATTGAAGTAAAATACAACAGCACCTTAACAGAGAAACAAAAAAAACTTTTTGACAAAACAAAAGCTGGTAAAAAAATAATTATAAAATCCATCAAGGATATTAGCCTGCCTAACTAAACCGGATTTCTGCTATAATATCACTGAAAAATTCCTCATCATTCCAATCTTCATGCATATCAAAAATACGAAAGTTGTTTGTACGCTTGGACCTGCCAGCAATTCGGTTACGGAAATTACCAAACTGGTGCAAGCCGGAATGAATGTCGCCCGCCTGAATTTTTCGCATGGCGACTACAAAAGTCACCAAGAATTAATTAAAAATATTCACATCGTCGAAAAAAATACCGGAAAACGCATCGGTATTTTGCAAGATCTGCAAGGCCCAAAAATACGTTTGGGTGATTTACCGGCAGAAGGAGTAATTTTAAAAAAAGGTGACACTTTTATCCTCACTTCAAACAAAAGTGCTCCTTCGTCGCACTTGCCAATCCAATTCAAACCTTTCACCAGCGGTCTGAAAAAAAATGACATGATTCTTTTCAATGATGGCTTAGTTGAAAATGAAGTGCTGCAAATCATTGATAAAGAAAACGTAAAATGTCTAGTGAAATGCGGCGGACTCGTGCGCGCACACGCCGGCGTACACCTGCCCGGCATCACGCAAAACATCGAAACTATCACCGCAAAAGATAAACAAGATCTCGTTTTTGGTCTAAAAAACAACGTCGATTATGTCGCGCTTTCTTTCGTAAAATCCGCTCAAGATATAAAAAATCTGCGCAAATTAATTCAAAAACAAAAAAAATCTACCAAAATTATTGCCAAAATTGAATTAAAGCTCGCTGTAAATAATCTCGAAGAAATTATCAAAACCGTTGACGGCGCCATGGTCGCGCGCGGCGATCTCGGCATCGATATTCCCGCCGAACAAGTGCCAATCGTGCAAAAACGCATCATCGCCCTTTGCAATAAATATGCCAAACCGGTAATCACCGCCACCGAAGTTTTGCTCTCCATGGTGACCAATCCTCGCGCCACGCGTGCGGAAATTTCCGATGCCGCCAATGCCGTCTACGATCGCACTGACGCCATCATGCTCTCCAACGAATCTGCGGTTGGTAAATTTCCGTCTCAAGCTACGGCCACTTTAAGTCGTGTCGCCGGCACGGTGGAAAAAGAGCTAAGAAAATACAGCGAATTAGAGAACAATTTTTTTATACATAGTCGCGAAGTAGCCAACCCTCATTGCTCCAATGCCTGCGATCTTGCAGAAGAAACCGACGCCGACTATTTGGTCATTTATACATCTGATGGCTACACCGCTCGCGAACTTTCCAGGCACCGTCCACATACGCCAATTATCACTATTTGCGAACACGAAGAAACCGCCCGCGAACTCACTCTCGTTTGGGGACTGAATAATATTTTTGCGCAAGTTTTAAAGAAAGAAAATAAGATCGAACAAATCGTTCAAATTCTCAAAAAAAACAAAATTGTAAAAAAAGGCAACAAAGTCGTCATCCTTGCTAACTCCAGCAAAAAAGAAAAAATTATTTCCAACATAACAATCTAAATTTAGCATCCTCATGCGCATTATCGGCATCGATCCAGGCACCGCCACCACAGGATTTTCCATCCTCGACCATGAAAATGGCAAATTCACCTTGCGTGATTATGGCTGCATCAAGACCCAAGCCGGCCTTCCACCAAATATTCGCCTACAACAAATTGCCACTGATCTTTCCACGTTGATAAAAAAATATCGGCCTCACTTGGCCTCCATCGAAAAATTATTTTTCCAAAAAAATATCAAGACCGCCATGTCCGTCTCCGAAGCGCGCGGGGTCATTCTCCACACTTTTACAAATTTTAATCTGGAAGTCAGCGAATTTACGCCTCTGGAAATAAAATCCGCCGTCTGCGGTTACGGCAAAGCCGACAAAAAAATGGTGCAACAAATGGTCAAAATAATTCTCGGACTAAAAGTCGTGCCCAAGCCCGATGATTCCGCCGACGCCATCGCCGTCGCCATTTGCCTGGCGAATTCTTTAGCTTTCAAACAAGCCATCCCAGCCTAGCAAAATATGAAAAAATTATTAGCAATATTGTGGATAATTATCATAAGCGCAATAACGCTCATGATTTTTCATTTTTCCAAACCTCCAAGTTCACAACTCGAAAATCAGCCTATTGCCGACAAAGATAATTCACAAACCACAGTAATTCTCCGCGGCAACATTCCCCAAATCAGCAACAACGGAACCTACGAAAAAACCGGCGACGATTTTTTAAACAAAGACGACTTGGAAAACGCCATCGCCAATTATCAAAAGGCTTTGGAAAAAAATCCCGATTCGCAAGATTTAATATTAAAATTGGCCACCACTTATTTAAAAAACAATCAAAGTGATGAAGCCCGTAATTTGCTTACGGAAAGCCTAAAAACTAAACCAGACTCCATCGATCTAAACATTGCTCTCGCTCGCACATATCTCGGCATGCGCGAAATCGAAAAAGCCAAAGGAATCATCTGGACATTGGATGAAAAAAACAATTTTGTTCAATACTACAAAGGCATAATTTTAGTGCTTTACAAAGATTTTGAAGGCGCCAAAAAAACTTTTCAAAACATCGCCGACCTAAATCCCAAGCCGGAACAATCGCTTCTCGATAATAATCAAAAATTTCTCGACGCCTATCAAAATTTTTCTTATTACAAAGGCGGCGAAAATCTTTACCTGGAAATTTTGTTGGCCAAATCCATGACCGGCGCGGAAGAATATCAAGCGGCCATTCCCCTACTTTACGACATTCTAAACACTAAAAATAATTATCGCGATGCCTGGGTGCTATTGGGCTACAGTTATTTGAATGTCAACAAACCAAACGAAGCCATTGACGCGCTTATTCAAGCCAAAGACCTCACTCCAAAAAAACCGGAAACACTCTTTTATCTCGGCTTGGCCTACTTTTCCAAAAACGATCTCGACAAGGCCATTTATTACATAGAAGAAGCCGACAAAAACGGTTACGAACCGAAAGATCAAATCAAGCTCAAACTAGGTGATCTTTACTTACTTAAACAGGATTATCAAAAATCCGCCACAAATTACGAAAATGTTTTAAGTAAAAATACTAAAAATATGGATGTCTTCATTCGCGCCGTTTGGTTAAATATTGATAAATTAAACAATCCGGAAAAAGCTCTGGCCCTAAGCCAAAAAGCCGCGGACAAACATCCCAACGAAGCCATGAGTTTCAATTTAATGGGCTGGTCCTACACCGCTCTCGGCAATTACGACAAAGCAAAAGAGGATCTGGAAATTGCTTTGCGTCTACAACCCAATCTCGACGCCGCTCAACTTAATTACGGCTGGCTCTACGAAAAATCAGGCAACAAAAATCTCGCAAAAGAGTATTATAAAAAAGCCTACATTCTCGGCCACGGCAATTCCGTCGGAGTACTCGCGGCCAATCGCTACAACAATCTTTCCACAAACATCAGCGCGCCAAATATCGAACCCATCCCCAGAAATTAAAAAATCATTTTAACCATAAATTCCATGAAACTTTTAGTCGCTACAATAATTTTCATTCTCGGCACCGCCATCGGCAGTTTTTTAAGCGTCGTGATTTACCGCTTACAAACTGAGAAAAAAGGCCTGGTGATGGGCCATTCCATGTGCCCTTCCTGCAAAAAACAACTCAAATGGCATCATCTTTTCCCAATTCTAAGCTGGCTTTTCTTGAGAGGGAAATGCGCCTATTGCGGCAAAAGAATTTCCGTCCATTATTTAATGCTGGAACTTTTGACGGGACTGATTTTTTTGGTAAGTTTTCTTAAATGGAATTTTTTAGTGGGAGTCCCTTCCATCGTAAATCCACAATTCCTGGATTATCTGATAAATTGGCACAAACTCGCCACATTGGTCTTCTATTTGATCGAATTCAGCTTCCTCATTGCCATTTTTTTCTACGATTTAATGCACAAAGAAATTCCGGATCAATTATCGCTACCGGCCATTGCCATCGCCATCGTGGGCATCATTTCCTTCAGTCCGAACATGTCCACTCTGGTAAATATGCTCATTGGTGGCGGCATAATTTTTCTGTTTTTCTTTCTACAATACGTGCTTTCAAAAGGCACCTGGATTGGCGGCGGAGACATCAGACTGGGAGCTTTAATGGGAATTTTATTGAGCTGGGGCGTCCAATCACCCGGCTGGCTTAATGGAATTTTGGCTTTGGTAATAGCCTACCTACTTGGCGGCGTGATCAGTTTGGGACTGCTGGCTATGAAAAAATTGACGCGTAAAAGCACTATTCCTTTCGGACCATTTTTGGTAATTGGCACCGTGACGGCAATTTTCTTGGGCGACAAGATATTGAACTGGTATTTTAATAGTCTACTGATTTAATCATTTTTTAGCAGCCTGAGCTGCCACCGCCGCACTCGCCGCGGCAATCTTTTCCTGATCGCCTAAATAATAATGTTTTAACGGTTGCAAATTTTCATCCAATTCATAAACCAAAGGTACACCGGTCGGAATATTCAACTCGGTAATTTCCTGATCGGAAACATTGTCCAAATATTTTACCAAAGCACGAATACTATTTCCATGCGCCACAATCAAAACTTTTTTCCCACTTTGCACAACAGGCGCAATTTTTTCTTTCCAATAAGGCAAAAAACGCTCCACCGTATCTTTCAAACATTCGGTTAAAGGCCCACCTTCCTGATATCGTTCATCATCCCTCGTCAAAGCCGGCGGACTAACATCATAGCTGCGACGCCAAATTTTCACCTGCTCTTCACCATACTTCAGAGCAGTTTCGGCCTTATTTAAGCCCTGCAAAGCGCCGTAATGTCTTTCATTCAAACGCCAGGACTTTTCCATCGGCAAATTTTTCAGATCCATTTCCTGCAAAACAATATCCATGGTATCAATGGCCCTTTTCAAAACCGAAGTAAAAACCAAATCAAAATTAAAACCTTCTTTTTTCAAAAGCTGACCGGCTTCATGGGCTTCACTTACACCTTTTTCACTCAAATCCACATCGGTCCAGCCGGTAAAACGATTTTCCTTATTCCACGTGCTCTCTCCATGTCTGAGCAAAACAATTTTATACATAGCCGAAACTTAACATGAATTTTAGACTAGATCAATCTTGCATCTCCTGTTAAAATCCCACCATATGAAAGCAGTTATCCTTGCGGGAGGCGGCGGCACCAGACTTTGGCCGCTTTCCACCCCCGAAAAACCGAAACAATTTCAAAAATTAGTTTCTGAAAAAACCATGCTCGAAGAAACCGTCGAAAGACTGGATTTTTTGCATGCCGAAGACATTTATATCGCCATCAATGAAAAACATCTAGCTCTCGTAAAAGAACTTTGTCCAGGAATTCCCGAAAAAAATATCATTGTGGAACCGGCTCTGCGCGACACAGCGCCATGCATCGGTTTTGCGGCTCAAATAGTGGCAAAAAGACATCCCGGCGAAGTCATGGCCATCATTTACGCCGATCATTTAATCAAAAATAAACAGGAATTTCAAAGTAAACTAAAATTGGCGGAAAAGCTGGCTCTTACAAAAAACACTTTAAATATTATTGAAGTTGAAGCCACCGAACCAAACATCAATTACGGCTACGTAAAGCTCGGCCCCATTGTTGAAACAGCTGACAACACGCCAATTTATCAACTGGACAGTTTTAAAGAAAAACCCGACCTCCCCACCGCCAAAAAATTCCTGGAAGCCGGAAATTACCTCTGGAATACCGGACTGTATATCTGGAAAGCTGAGACAATTCTGGAATATTATCAAAAATATCAGCCGGAAACCCACGAAAAATTGCAAAAAATGGTCGATTCAAACGGAAAAATCAGCAACGAAGCCAAAAATCTCTACGGCACACTGGAAAAAAATTCCCTCGATTATGCAATCATGGAAAAAATTGATCCATCAAACGTCCTAATAATAAAAGGCGACCTCGGCTGGTCCGACATCGGCAGTTTCAAAGCAATCTGGGAAGAACTGGCCAAATCCAAAGAAGAAAACATCACGCGCGGTGAAACCAGATTGATCGGCTGTTCCGGCTGCCTGATCTATGCCGACAACAATGAACCCGTCGCCGGCATCAGCCTCACCGACACCGTAATTATCGACAGTCCAAACGGCCTGCTGGTTTGCAATAAAGAAGATAGCAAGCGGGTCAAGGATTTAAATAAATAACTGAAAAAAACATGCCCGATCACAAAATTGAAATTAAACCCAAGCCCTGGGGACACGAAATTTGGTTTGCACATACGGATAAATACGCCGGCAAAATTTTGCACATAAAAAAAGGACATCGCTACAGCCTGCAATATCACGAAAAAAAACTCGAAACCCAGTATATTTATAAAGGTAAAGTAAAACTTACTTACGGCACAGATCAGACTAACCTGCAAGAGAAAATTTTAAATGCTGGTGACAAAATAGACGTCCGTCCATATACTATCCACCGCTTGGAGGCTCTGGAAGACGCAGAGGTCTTCGAAGTATCCACGCCGGATCTGGACGATGTCGTAAAATTGCACGACGACTATGGACGCAGCGGCAAAGGCAACGACGAAGAGCTGGATAAAAAATTAAACAGAAATATTTAAACTTTCAATAATAACTTAACAAGACCATGAAAAAACATCTCAACTGGAAACTGGTGGCTATCCTTGTAGCTACTTTGTTCTTTGGCTTCTTTGATCTGCCAAAAAACATTCAGCAAAAAATCGTACCCTTCACGCCTCAATCGATTCTGAAGGCCAAAATCAATCTCGGCCTTGATTTGCAAGGCGGATCCCAACTGGATTACAAAATAGCCCTAAGAGATGTTCCGGAAAAAGATCGCAAAAGTATTATTGAAGGTGTCCAAAACGTCATTAATAACCGCGTAAACGCCCTCGGTGTCTCCGAACCGAATATCTACAATTCCACCATCAGCGACGAAGCTCATATCATCGTGGAATTGGCCAATAACGCCACCATCGAACAAACGGACGTTGATAAATTTCTCGAAAAAGACAAAGTTTTGGCCAATTTAACAGATGATGAAAAGAAAAAAGTAAGTCTGGAAAAAGCCAAAGAAGCCGTAGGTAAAACCATTCAGCTCGAATTCAAAGAACAAAAAAAAGAGCTGGATCCTCAAGAAAAAGACAAAATCAAAGAAAGAGCCCAATCTTCATTGGACAAAATCAAAGGAGGAGCGGATTTTTCTGTTGTAGCGCAAGAAGAATCTCAATCGGCAGCGGATAAAATCAAATATGACAAGCCTGACTACACTTTTGAAAGTGATCTTCCCTCTTATTCAAAGGACGTCCTTGGCAACATGAAAATCGGCGATATCTCCAAGAAACTCATAGAATCCAGTGGAACATTCGCCTTAAGCTCAAGCGGACAAGCGGTACAGGATACCAGCCTAGCCATCATCAAACTGGTCGACACAAAAGAAGAAGTTAAAGATCAAAAACAGGCGGATGTAAGCCGTATCTTGATCGCTTACAAAGGTGCGGAAAAAGCCAATTCCACGGTTACCAGAAATGAAGACGAAGCCTATAAATTGGCCAAAGAAATCAAAGATAAATTGGGCAAAGGCGAAAAGTTCGATGATCTTGCCAAAAAATATTCCGATGATACAAACACCGCAGCCAACGGAGGCAAACTTGACAATCCCATCACGGGCAATGGCACCCAACCATATGACTTTGAAAAAGCCGCCCTCGCCCTGGCCAAAGACGGCGACATCAGTGATATCGTTAAAACTCAAAACGGCTACAACATAATTCGCGCCGATTCCGTTCAAAGCAATGTTAAACAGAAAAAGTATAAATACGAAATGCTGAGCTACTCCACCAAGCCTGATGAATGGAAAGATACCGGTTTAAACGGCAAACATTTCGTCCATGCCGACGTGCAAGTGGACAGCTTCTTTCAACCATATGTAAATATTCAATTCGATGCCGAGGGAGGCAAAATGTTCGAAGACCTCACGGCAAGACACGTTGGTGACCCAATAGCCATCTTCGTAGGCGGCCAATTGATTTCCAGCCCAAGAGTTAACGAAAAAATTGCCGGCGGCAAAGCCCAAATCACCGGCACATTCACCAATGAAGAAGCCAAAAACCTGGCCAGAGACCTGAATACCGGCGCCATCCCCGCCCCCATAGTCCTTACCGGTGAATACACTTTGGGAGCAAGCCTCGGCCACGAAGCCCTGAATCAAAGCTTATTGGCGGGCCTGATTGGTGTCCTCCTGGTTATTGTGTTTATGATCGTAATGTATCGTCTGCCGGGTCTGGTAGCCAGTGGCGCCCTGATCCTCTACGGCACACTCTTGATTTTCCTGATCAAAGCACATTTAAGCCTGGCCTGGGCCTTATTATTTTCATTACTGGTTTTCGGCTTCATTGTCTGGAAAATCATTAATAACAAAGAAGCCGGCTGGGAAAAATTAATTTCCTTTATTTTAAGCTGTTTCGGCTTCTTTTTCCTGACTTTCTTAATTCAAAACGGTGTAGTAATGACCCTTGCCGGTATGGCCGGTCTTATCATGTCTTTCGGTATCGCTGTGGACGCCAACGTACTTATTTTCGAAAGATTGAAAGAAGAAATCAAAGAAGGTAAAACTTATACCGCCGCCTTGGACGCCGCTTTCCATAGAGCCTGGACCGCCATCCGCGATTCAAACTTCTCCACTCTTTTCACCTGCGCGATCCTTTTCTACTTCGGCAGCTCCATCATTCGTGGCTTCGCTTTCAACTTGGCCGCAGGTATTTTGGTTTCCATGTTTACCGCCATCGCCGTGACCAAAACCATGCTCAGCGCCTTTGCCGGCAAAAGCGTGACTGACAATCTGAAACTATTTGGCATCACCGAAAAGAAAGAAAGCAAACATTTCGAATTCATCAAGAGTTCAAAAATATGGTTGGCAATTTCCGGCACCCTCGTGGGACTTTCCATTATTGGTTTCTTGACTTTGGGCTTGAATCTCGGCATCGACTTCCAAGGAGGCAGCTTAATGCAATTTAAATTTAACGAACCAATCGCCAAAGAAAAAATCGCCGAAGCACTAAAGGAAGCCGGCAAAACAGTCAATGCAGCCCCACAAACCGCCACCACTCCACCAAGCACTCCGGTAGCTCCATCCAAAACCACCGACAAATCTTTGCAAGCCGCGGAAGAAACAAAACTCAACTTCTCAACCATTAACGTCATCGAATCAAGCAACAATAGTTACATCATCAAAACCAATTACATCACCTCGGCCAATCACGAAAAATTACTAACCGAACTGCAAAACAAATTACCAAAATTCAGCGAATCACGCTTCACCAGCATCGGTCCGGTCGTAGGCCAAACTTTGTTTAACAAAGCCATTTTCGCTATCCTCCTGGCCGTAATTTTGATCGTACTTTACCTTTCCTTCGCATTCAGAAAAGTCCCAAAATCCGTCAATCCATGGAGATTCGGTACCTGCGCCATCATCGCCATGATCCATGATATTTCCATCACGACCGGCATTTTTGTCTTCCTGGGTAAATTCATGGGCGTAGAAATAGACGCGCTGTTCATCACCGCCATGCTTACGGTATTCGGTTATTCCGTCAACGACACCATCGTAGTTTACGACAGAATCAGAGAAAAATTGCTCAATGAATCCGACGGATCATTCGAAGATGTGGCCAACAAAGCCTTGAACGAAACCTTTGTACGTTCAATCAATACTTCCTTGACGGCGGTATTGGCCCTGCTGGCGGTCCTGGTCCTCGGCAACAGCGCCATCTTCTACTTCGTGCTGGCGCTAACAATTGGTATTATAGTGGGTACTTATTCATCAATCTTTGTAGCGACTCCATTACTCGTATACTGGAATAAAAAAGTAAAAAGAGAATAGAGATTGAAAAGTCCCGACCAATCAAATAGAATCAAAGGCGACATCACAAGTGTCGCCTTTTAAGTGAAATTAAATGATGAAGAATTCAACTTCAGGAATAAAGCCCTTAAAATTAGAGAAAAGGCATGTTAAAGAATGTACAAGAGCTGAAGTTCGTCAACATTACATAAAAAATAGAGCATACTATCTTGAAAAAAGCATTAGGCGAAACAGATCACAAAGAAAAGTAATTAAAAAATACATATACGAATATCTAAGTACTCATCCCTGCGTAGATTGTGGAGAAAAAGATCCAGTGGTTCTAGAATTTGATCATATTGCCAATAAATCACAAAACGTTTCAAGCTTTATTCAAAAAAATTATCCATTTATTACAATACAAAAAGAAATAGAAAAATGTGAAATAAGATATGCTAACTGTCATAGACGCAAAACTGCTAAAACTTTCTGTTGGTACAAAGAAACCATGCGCCCATAGCTTAACGGATAAAGCTCTGGTCTTCGGAACCAGCAATGGGGGTTCGATTCCCTCTGGGCGCACCATATTAAAGGATCAGTAGATAATTTCTTTGAATAAATTGTTGACATGGTTTTAGGCATAGAATGTTGAGATGCGGAAAAGGAAGAAGTTAATATCGCGAACACCACAAACTAAAGCCCTGAATCCTTTGAGTTTTGCGTTGAAACTTTCAGCCGACGCGTTCGTTGAACCATTGGGAAAATAATTGAGAACTTTTCCAAGATTTTGTTCAACCGTACAACCTGCTGAAATAAGTTGTGAAACACCGGA
>JACRIB010000040.1 GCA_016235895.1 Candidatus Peregrinibacteria bacterium
AGTGGTTTTGGATTCGATTGTTGAGTATATCGGACCTAATTTTGAGAAGTTGTATTTTGTTTGTTGTACAGATGTGGCTACAAGAATTGCATTGGCAGTAGCAACAGACAAGCATAGTTCGGTTGTACCGAGAGAGATGCTGCAAAAGATGGCTGAACTACTGCAGACGGAGATCAAGGCGGTACTGACCGACAATGGATCGGAATTCTTAGCATACTTTCAAAAGGCCTGTGTAGATGAGAAGATCAATCATTTTTTCACCAGACCAAGGACTCCGAAGGACAACGCAATAGCTGAGAGGTTTAATCAGACATTACAGAAAGGATTTTATTGGAGATGTGATTTGACGCAGTCTATCTACAAGATCAATGAGGCTCTAGCTGATTGGCTTATTGAATACAACATACAAAGACCACATGAAACTCTGGAAATGAGACCGCCAATTGCTGTATATTTTAACTTGTTCTACAAAACCCGCTTCGACCAGGGGGTGCACTTGAAACTATGGAACCGAACATTCCCTTGCCTTATTTCAAAAATGTGTATATAGTGCTGTCTGCATTGTTCGGTATCTTTCATTCAGGTCTTAAGTGTTCTTAAGTAATGGTGTAGAGAAGAAGAGTGCATCATATTTCTTAACAACACAAGTATGACAAATCCAAAGATTTTTGTCGGTAACGTTGCTTACGCTACCACAAAAGAAACTCTTATGGCTGAGTTTGGCGCCTACGGCACTGTCGTAGATTGCTACAAACCGGAACAGAAGGGTTTCGCCTTTGTAACCATGTCCAGTCTCGAAGAAGCTGAAAAAGCTCTTGAGGCTCTACAGGGCAAAGAACTCGACGGTCGTGAACTCAAATTAGATGAGGCACGCCCACCAAAGCCAAGAACCGGCGGTTTCGGCCACGGTCCTCGCAGAAGTTTTGGTGACGAGGAATAATGCGATAAACGCCCCTACGAAATGGCGGGGTGCAAAAAATCGCTTACCGAAAAGGCCTCGCTGACGAAAGTTGGAGAGGTCTTTTCTTATTGTTCTGAAAATTAATTAAATTATCTCTAAAATTGTTTTTTTAATCCCTTCGGCATCTAGTTCGTTGGCGTGGTAGAGCGCGTCGGAGGTGCCGGAAAGTTGGTAGGCGGTGACGCCGAGAGATTTGAATGTGGCTGGTTTGAACCCAAGCTCCAGGAGGTGGGCGGCGAGTTGATTGCCGAGGCCGCAGTGGACGTTGTGGTCTTCGATGGTTAGGATTTTGCCGGTTTTTTTAATGGATTTTATGAGTGTCTCATCGGCCGCGCACTCCGCGCGGCATGGAGCCTTAGCATCAAATTTTTTGATAGAACTGACGGCGATTATTTCGATGGAGAGATTTGGATTTGAAACAGCGAGAATTTCGCGTGCTTTCATGGCTTCGTTCACCATTGCGCCGGTAGCGGCGATTGTCAGATCTTTGCCTTCGCGGATTACGTCGCTTTTGCCATATTCGTATTTATAATTGGCATCGTAAAATGCTGTTCCATCGGCTTTTGTTACAATTGGAAATTTGTGGCGGCCCATGCGAACATAGAAATTTCCGTAGTGGGAAGCGGCGTAGCGAATAATGTGGTCGGTTTGATTTGGATCTGCGGGTTCGATAACCATGGTGTTAAACATGCCAAGGAAGGAACTCATGTCGTCAATTGCTTGATGCGTAGGGCCGTCTTCGCCAACTGAAAGTCCGCAGTGCGTAGCCACCATTTTGACATTGGTGTAATTGATGTCGTTGACTCTGGCCTGATCTTTGGCACGGCTGCTCATGAAGGCGCCGAAAGTGGAACAAAATGGTGTGAGGCCGTCGAGTGAGAGTCCGCCAGAGGCTGATATCATGTGTTGTTCGGCGATACCACATTCGATATGTCGATCGGGAAATTCTGCCGCCACGAATTTTGTCATGACCGAATCTTTGAGGTCCGCAGTGAGTGCTACAACGTCTGGATTATTTTTTACTAAGTCGAGAAGTGCTTTACCGTAAGCCGTGCGACAGTCGGTGAGTTCTTCTTTTTTGTAGGTAATTGGTGTACCGGTTTTTATTTTTGTTTTGCTAAGAAGTGGTGGATAAACCGTCGGTGTTGGTTTCCATTTTACGAAATTTTTGCGGAAATCATTGAGCAAATTTTCTTCTTCTGCCGAGAGTGTAAGTGCTTTGAGTTGCTCAGTGATTTGGTCCGTTTTAGGAGCCTTACCGTGCCAATCGGCCTTGTGTTCCTTGCCGGTTACTTCCATGAAGTCGACTCCCTGGCCCATCGTCGTGTGGCCGATTAGAACTGTTGGCTTGCCGGTATTTTTGTAAGCTTCACCTAGTGCAGCCCAAATTTTTTGGTAATCGTGTCCATCTACTTCGATCACATTCCAGTCGGAGGCGGCAAAAACTTTTGGTAAGTCGAGGTTCATTATTTCTTTAATGCTAGCTGTTAATTGCACTTTGTTGTAATCAACAAAAAGGATTAAATTGTCTAATTTATATTTTCTTGCGAAGTGCATAGTTTCATAAATTTCTCCTTCCTGGCATTCACCGTCACCGACCAAAGCAAAAACCTTAGCGGTGTTTTGCTGCGCAAAACCTTCCTTGGCTAGCGCACTCGCTTTTGCTCGTGCGTGCCACGCAAAAGCTGAAGCCACCGAAACCCCGATTCCCAGCGGTCCGGTTCCATACCAAATTCCGGGAACGTGGCGTGTGATATGACCTTCGTAGACCGAGCCGATTTTGCGGAAATTTTTCACAACATCGTTTTTCGGAATGTAGTCCATTTCCGCTAATGTGCTGTAGACGGCGGGGGAAATATGTCCGTTGCTGATGCAGATTTTTTCGCCGGTCTGCCCGATTATAAAAGCGTAAAGTACACTAAGGTAGTCGATGCAGGAGAGTGATCCGCCCGGATGTCCGCTCTGGGCATTGGTGACCATTTCCAGGATTGAGCGACGGCAGGATTTGCTGAAAGTCTGGAGGAAATTGATCTGTTCGTTAGTGAGTGGAGTTGTGAGTTTAGGGATGGTCATGGGCGAAGTTTACAATAATTATCTTTTACAGTCTATAAAAAAATTTGACTTTTGTTTGTTTTGTGCAATAATCTAGTCTCTAATTTTTAAATTTTCTCTATGAGTTTTGAAGGTGATTTATGTGGTATAACAAAGGTGGGTGGAAGTGATTATTTTTATAGATCTGGGGATCGTGTGCTTCAAAAATCCCCTCCTGAAGACGTTTCCGCTAAATTAAGGGCTGGTTCTGAAGCCTATGCTCGTCATAGGGCATGTGACGATGCTTCAGGTGTAAGCACCATGGCTCGTGTTCTGGCGGAGGGTGACGCGTGTTGTCGCGGCGGTGCCTGAAGGCGCCACGCATCGTGTCTTAGGCGGCGAGTTTGGTGATCAGTGTGTTGTTTTTTTGAATCTTGAGCATGGTTTGCGCGGACTAAAAGCAATTGTGAGAATTTTGGACGGTAAATATAATGGCAGGAGAATATATGTTGATCCTAATAGTTTGGCTAAGGTTAATTGTAATGGAGCAGATTCTGAATTATTGAAGCTCTGTAAAAGGGTTTTGGAAGAGAAAGCCAAACGTTATCGCGGGGCTGCGCATAAAGCTAAAGATTGAGCAACGCTCGTTTTGTCAGTTTTTTGCTTAGCTCGACGCCGGGTTGGTCGAAGGCGTTGATTTGGAACATTTCGCCGAGGAAAGCGGTGGCGCCTTCGAAGAGCATGAAGAGGGCGCCGAGATTTTCTTCATTTATGGCGTCGATTTTTATGGTGAAATTTGGGCGGTTGTTTTTCGTGAGTGATTCTGCGGTAGCATCCTTTTCGATTTGGAGAAGTTGGTTGAAAGTGATGTTTTTGTCCAGGAAATCCAGCCCGGATTTTTGGTAAATTTTGGGAATTTTTAGGGTGGTGTGGAATTTTTTCACTTCGATGAAAATGAAAAGTTTGTCGTTTGGGCCTTCGTTAAAGAGTTGCAATTGTGAATGTTGATCGGTGACACCGAGAGCGTTTATTGGCGTAATGCCAAGATTTTTCTTGCCGATGCTTTCCGCGAGGAGTTGGCGATACCAGTCGGCGAGGCGGAAAATTTTTTGAGCGTAGGGGATCATGACGTTAATATTTTTGCCTTTTTTGGAGAATTCGTATTGAATTTTTGCGAGTTGGAAAGGGAGGTTTTTTTCAAAATTTGTTGAGAGAAATTGGTCGCGCATCATGCGCGCGCCGGCAAGGAGTTTATCAATGTTTAAGCCAATTAATGCTGCCGGTAAAAGTCCGACTGCGGTGAGCACGGAGAAGCGTCCACCGACATTTTCCGGTATAGCGAAGCTATTTATCCTTTCTTCTGTTGCGAGTTCACGTAAAAAACCATTTTTTGGATCGGTGATGAAAACAAAATGCTTTTTTGGATCGAGTTTTTTCTTATTGGTTTTATCACGGAAATAAAAATATTGTGTAATGGTTTCCGGTGTCGTGCCGGATTTTGTGATCACGAGAAAAAGTGTTTTTTTGTAGTCAATTACGTCTTCCAGTTCGCTTATTAGAGTGGGATCGATGTTGTCGAGAACGTGGAGGCGGGGAGCGTTTTTTTTGAATAGGTGAGTAAGGCTTTGTTCCAAACAAATGGCTCCCAGCGCCGAGCCGCCGATGCCGAGGATAACGACGTCCTGATATTTCCCGCGCATCTTTTTTGCAAAACTTTTGACATCAGCAAGCGTTTTTTTGTCATCCACTATTTCGTAAAAACCTTGTTTGCGATTTGCGATTTTTTTTAAAAAATCAGCAATTGTTTCTGGATTGGCTGTTATATTTTGTTGTAAATTTTTTAAATCAAAAGAAATCATGTTTCAAATTATTTAATTTAATATTTTTTTACCTAATTTTTCGGCTTCTTTTTCAAAGAAATTTTGCCATTCCTCATCTTTTATTTTAATGATCATGCGTGGATAATCTTTTACCTTTTTGGCCAACAAAAATTGGCTTCCCAATTGTAGGTAATCTACATGCCAATCAAATTTTGTGCGAGCTTTTGTTATTAGTTCAGGGATTGTCCATTTGTGCTTTTTTAGGATTAAAAAAAGATCTATGAAATCGCGTGAGCGGGGTTTTTGGTAAATTGTGAATATTTTATTTACCGCTATGTCGTGCAGACTTTCTATCTGGAGTTTTCCAATATGCGGCCCTTTTTCAATTTTGGTAAATGGAAAAAAAGTGAATTCGGTTTTGATGATTTCGTCTTTGCAGTGCAAAAAAATAAGATTACGATTGAAGCTTTGTTGATAATCTATTTTTTTTATACCGCCTTCTTTTCGGATTGTTTTTAACGTGCTGAGGATTACTTGTACATCAAATTCTGTTTCTGAAAAAAAATCCAGATCTTCAGAGTATCGATGATATAAATAAAATTCCGCAAGCGCCGTACCCCCGGTGAGGTGAAAGTTGTTGGTAATTATTTCTTTTTCACTCAACAGTTCAAGTAATTGTTTTTGTTGCTTACCTAAGATCGTTTTTTCCATATCAAAAATTGTAGGAAATTTTTTTTATTTGGATCGAGATCCAGTTTTTGCCAGTTTTTTACTAAATTTTTCTTGTTTATTTTTTCGCCATTTAGTCCAAAATTGATCTGTTGTTCAAGTTTCCAGATCGCATGTTCATCTTTGTGTTTGGCCAGTTTTTTTGTGTCCGTGCTCCAATTGTACATGCCTGAAATATAGCATGTTTAAGCTTGGTTTGCCAGGTTTCTATTGAAGACCCTTCACTTTTTCCCAATCTTCCAGAAATTTTTTAATGCCGGCGTCGGTGAGGGGGTGATGCACAAGTTGCTCAAGAACCGCAGGAGGCATAGTGCCTATATCCGCCCCAAGTTTGGCGGCTTCGATTACGTGACGGGGATGACGAATGCTGGCCACGAGAATTTTAGTTTTGTAATCGTAATTTCGGTAAATTTTTACAATGTCGGCGATCAGAGCCATGCCGTCTTCGGAAATATCATCGAGACGACCGATAAAAGGACTCACCAGTGTGGCGCCCGCCTTCGCGGCTAGAAGCGCCTGCCCTGCAGAAAAAGTCACGGTCACATTGGTTTTGATTCCCTCCTTGTTGAAAATTTTTACAGCTTGTAGGCCGGCTGGAGTCATTGGTACTTTTACGTACACGTTGTTGGCCCAGCGCGCGTAAGTGCGGCCTTGTTTGAGCATTTCTTCCAGATCGTTGCTCACTACTTCGGAGCTGATTGGGCCCCTCACGACTTTGGCAATTTCTTTGATGCGTTTTTCGAGGGAAACTCCTTCTTTGGCGATGAGACTCGGATTTGTGGTCACGCCGTCAACGATGCCCCAGGAGGCGTATTTTTTGATATCTTCGAGATTTGCCGTGTCGAGGAAAAATTGCATAAGAATTCAGTTATCAATTAACAATTATCAATGTACAATCGGTGCGTGGTGTAGGCAAGTTAATATTTGGAAATGTCCTATAGGGAAAAGATTATTTACAATAAAAAGCCCGTCGAAATCACCATAAATTCCGAGGCGGAAGAGTCGGTTTTTAATGAAATTTTTCAAGAAAGGGAGTATAAAATTTTAGAATCGGTGATCGCGAAGGCGAAGAGTCCGATCATTGATATCGGTGCGCATGTGGGAATGTTTTCGGTTTATTGTGCGGTGCTGAATCCAAAAATGCAGATTTTTGCTTATGAACCGGACGAGGCGAATTTCGCAGCCATGAAGGAAAATTTGAAGCTGAATGGAGTTAAAAATGTGACGATGAAGAATGTGGCCGTTGGGGCCGAGATTGGGCAGCGTATTTTGTATGTGAGTAAGGATTCGCACAATCATTCTTTGCTTGGCGCGGAGGCGGCGGGGGATTTTTCCGGTGAGGAAAAGATGGTGAATGTGGTTACTTTGGAGAGAATTTTAGAACAAAACAGATTGGCCAGCGTAGGTTTGGTTAAAATGGATTGCGAGGGTGCGGAGTTCGAGATTTTGGAGAATTTGAGCGATGAAGTTTTTGACGTGGTGGAAAATTTTTACGTGGAGTGTCATCGCTACACTTACGAAATGAATCCCTCAAAATTGCAGGAAATTTTCAAAAAGTATGGCTTCAAAGTGGACATCTGGTCCAATCATTACGACAAGAGGATGGGGTTTATCTGGGCGCGGAGATAAATTTTTTTACAATCTGTCTCACAGGTGGTATTCTCTCGATTAGAGTTATTTCCTCAAATTTCTCCTATGAATAAAAATGACCGGAAGTTTCTGGCGGTGTTGCCGAAGTATCGTCGCATGGTGGATTATATCGGGGCGGCGATGCTGTATTTGAAAGATAATTTTTTGTTGCGTGAGCCACTGGAGCCGCATCATTTCAAACCCAGAATTCTTGGACATTGGGGCACGGTGCCGGGCTTGAATTTTATTTATGCGAACCTGAATTATCTCATCTGGAAGCACAAGTGTGAAATGATGCTGATTGTCGGACCCGGGCATGGGGCGCCCGGTGTCTTGGCGAATCTTTTTATGGAAGGGACATTGCACGATTTTTATAAAGAATTTACTGTCGATGGCAAGGGAATGGGGCAGTTAATGCACGATTTTAGTTGGCCACATACGCATTTTCCAAGTCATGTGACGCCGGGCGTGCCGGGGTCGATTCTCGAAGGTGGCGAATTGGGTTATAGTTTGGCGACGGCTTATGGATCTGTTCTTGATAATCCGGATTTGATTACGGCGGTGGTGTGCGGAGATGGCGAATCGGAGACCGGGCCGATGGCCACGGCCTGGCACAGCAATAAATTTTTGAATCCAAAGACGTCGGGCGCAGTGCTGCCGATTGTGCATATAAATGGTTATAAAATTTCCAATCCTACTATTTATGGCACCATGAGCGATAGCGAATTAAAGGCTTTGTTTACAGGATATGGCTATGAGCCTTTTATTGTGAATGAACCGAAGGCCGCTGACTCCCAGCGGCACGGAGCCTTAGCATCGGACACGGAAGAAAAAATGGTGGAAGTTTTGGAAAAAGCTTATCAATTGATTAGAGAAGTTCAGTTTTTGGCGCGTAAAAAAGGCATAATTAATAAACCGAAATGGCCTGTTATTTTGTTGCGTTCGCCGAAAGGTTGGCATGGTATTCACGAATATCATCATCATTTGGTGGAGGGGTCTTTTCATGCGCATGGCATTCCGATCGAGCATCCGAGCGTGGATAAAGACGCTTTGAAGGCGATCGAAAAATGGCTTAGAAGCTATGAAATTGAGGAGTTGGTTGATAAAAATGGCAGGCCAAAAAGTGAAATCATGAAATTTTTGCCTACGGGTAAAAATCGCATGGGTATGAATAAACATGCCATTGGCGGAAATTTTTATAAGGATTTGCGGATTCCAAAATTGGAAAATTATGAATTGAAAATTGAAAAACGCGGGCAGCTTATGGCGAGCAGTATTGCGCAGAGCTCTAAGCTTCTTCGCGATGTGTTCAAGGAAAATAAAAATAATTTCAGAATGATGTGTCCAGATGAATTTGAGTCGAATAAACTGGGTGTGGTTTTTGAGGCAACGAAGCGCGCCTATATGTGGCCGATTAAAAAAACCGATGAAAATATTTCTGTCGATGGGCGTGTGATGGAGATGTTGAGCGAACATACTTTGCAGGGCTGGATGCAGGGATATATTCTTACCGGGCGTCATGGAATTTTTGCGACTTATGAGGCTTTTGCGATTATCATTGCCAGCATGGTGGATCAATATGCGAAATTTTTGAAGCAAAGTTTTAAGGTGAAATGGAGGAAGCCCGTGGCGAGCGCGATTTATTTGCTGACAAGCCTGGGATGGCGTCAGGATCACAACGGTTACTCGCATCAAAATCCGAGTTTTATCAGTAATGTGTTGGAAAAACATGGAAAATTCAGTCAATTATATTTTCCCTCTGATGCGAATAGTTTACTAGTGGCTTACGAAGAAACGTTGAAACGTAAAGATGCCGTTTGTGTTATCGTGGCGGGAAAAACGGAGTTGCCGCAATGGCTTACTTTGAAAGAAGCGCGTGAACAAGCGAAGCTGGGAATTGGCGTTTGGGAGTGGGTTGGAGGTGTTGAAGGGACGAAGGATCCCGACGTGGTTTTGGCTTCCTGCGGCGATTATGTGACACGCGAAGCTTTGTTCGCCGTGAAATTTTGCAAAGAATTGGTGCCGGAACTGAAAGTGCGTTATGTGAATGTTTCGGAGCTGACTTCTATTGGCTTGGGTGATTATTGTTCCAGCGGCCAGAATTGTCTTACGGAGGCGGGCGTGAATAATTATTTCACCCATGACTGCAAAGTTATTTTTAACTACACCGGTTATACCAATGATATTGAACAGATTTTGTGGCCATACACCAGCTCGGAACGTTTTATAATTCATGG
>JACRIB010000041.1 GCA_016235895.1 Candidatus Peregrinibacteria bacterium
ACGGTGCGGAACTGACACACAACATGTATGAAATCGAGTGCACGCTGCCCGGTGAAATATTCCCAACAAAAATTCCATTCAAAATGGATCCAATGCAGCAAAAATTATACGATGCCTGCCAAAAACCTTAGGGTGCTGCACTGCGGAAAACAGGATATAGTTTCATGGGGTGTAGGGTTAGATATTTATGCATACCTATTCTACATCCCTTTTCTTTCCGGGGGTGCACTTGAGATTCGTGAAACTACGTAGACCCTTCTAACGGACCAATTGAAGCAGCCATATTCAAGATCAAATCCTTATAACTGGACGGCCCGGCAAGTCTGAAGTTTTTATCCTGAAAAGTAGTGTAAACGGTATAGGTGGCGGAACCTTCAAAAACCACGAAATTTTTACCGTCAAAAGTAATTTTATCGCCACCGACCGGAATAGACCCGGACAAAACATCCAAAGCCAATATTTCATTTTTTCCATCCAGAACTTTATCACTAAAACTGTAATGATGAAGCACTCCATCATCACCGCTGCTTTTTATCCCCGCATAATACCATTTTGATGGATATTTACCTCCAAATTTATAAGGCAGACTTGCAAAAGTGGTCATATCCATAGCTGTTTTTGGAGCATCAATCTGAGCATCAATCCGCGTGGGCTCTTCAACAGCTTTATCCTGCTTGGTATTTTTTGACAAAATCTCTTCCACCGAAAGACCGGTAATTTCCAAAACATTATCAGTTTGATTCATTATCCCGTAAGCCGTTACTTTATTGCCCAAATATTCGTTTGCTGAAAGATTGATTGTCAGGCTTCTGGCAGCCGTTTTTTGATTTTTATCATCAACAACAAAATGCGTGCCGCTTTCCTTGTCTTTGGCTGTCTGTTCAACCAACAAACCTGTCTTGGAAACCTGCAAAGGCTCATCACTAAACTGTTCCTTCACGCTGCACGCCTGGAAAAGACCAACTGCCATCAATAAGCTCAATGCAACAACTAACTTTTTCATATTAATTTTAAACCTGGAAAATTATACAAGGGCTAGCTAAAAAACTCAACGTTGAGATGCTCATAGGCTCTTTTCGTGGCAATCCGCCCTCTCGGCGTACGTTCCAAAAATCCCAGCTGGATGAGAAAAGGCTCATAAATATCCTCAATGGTATTTTCTTCCTCGGAAACGGCGGCAGCCAAAGTATTCAGGCCAACGGGACCACCTCTAAACTTATCCACAATGACACCAAGGATTTCCCTGTCCGTCTCGTCCAATCCCAAATCATCAACTCCCAAAGATTTTAAAGTTTGAATTAAAATTGTCTTATTGATAACGGAATTATTGTTTATATCGGCAAAATCACGCACGCGTTTTAGCAGTCTGTTAGCGATACGCGGCGTCTGACGACAGGATTTGGCCAGCAGGGTAGCCACCTCTTCGTCAATATTGGTATTCAAAATAGTGGCTGAACGCAAAATGATTTCCTTTATTTCCTCAACCGAATAAAATTGCAATTTGAAAACATTGCCGAAACGCGCTCGCAAAGGTGAAGAAATCAGGCTAAGCTTGGTCGTCGCTCCGATTAAAGTAAATTTTGGCAGATTGATGCGCATATTTCTGGCCGAAGGACCCTTGCCAATCACAATATCGATGCCAAAATCTTCCATCGCCGTATATAGAACTTCCTCCACCACCGGTTTCAAGCGATGAATTTCATCGATAAACAGCACGTCGTTTTCCTGTAAATTCGAGATGATCGAGGCCACGTCACCCTGTTTTTCCAGCGCCGGTCCGGAAGTAATTTTGAGATTGGCTCCGGCCTCATTGGCGATAACATGGGCCAGTGTAGTCTTTCCCAAACCAGGCGAACCATGCAGCAAAATATGATCCAACGGCTCCTTGCGTTTCCTGGCGGCTTTAATCGAAATCGATAAATTATTTCTGATCAAATCCTGTCCGACATAAGCTTTCAGATCCTTCGGACGCAGAGCATTTTCAAACTGCACAACCTCCGCACTCGGAGCATTGACCAGTTTTTCCAGATTTTCAGCTTCGCTTTGTATCATTAGGGTGTTCGGATATGATAGATAAAACGTCGGATATCTTCGGGATCGGGGGCATTGGGAAATTCTATATCCACATGCGCCGAAGCGGTTTCTATAATTATACTACCATAGTCAAAAATGCGAAAATGTGACAAAAATCCTTTTTCGGTAGTTTGAATTTCTTGTATCTCCCGAAAAAAAGCTTCAGCCTCATCTTTTACGGTCAAAAACTTCCAATCGACAAAAACAATCCTTTGATTGGTAATAACCAATTTGTCCAGCCAGTAAACCAGGGACATATAAGTAACCACCAAAGCGAACGCGAGAAGTATGACAATGTGAGCGATTACAAAACTCTTGGTGTCAAAACTTTCCTTAAACAAAAAAAGCACCAGAAAAAACGGCAAAGTTCCCAAAATAGCGACAAAAAGATGATAAACAAAAGGCGTAGGATGATGCCGGTAAATCTTCAGAATTTGCTCGCCTTCACGCAGGTGCATAAAACATGTAGAATAAAGCCGATCTAAACTCATTCTACAGTATGAAAAAGTATTGGCAAGCCTCCCTGGGCTTCAATAAAATCAAGCCACTTAAAGCTCTTGGCATCGCCGTAGTGGCCTATATTTTTTACCTGGCGGTGAATATTTTTATTTTGATCACGCTGCTTTATTTTAACTGGAAAATACCCGGCTACGAGCTGCAGCCCAGCATTATTAAACTGTTCGGTAACGGCACAATCAATGTTATCGGTGCCGGCATTATTTCAATTTTGGTTACCCCCATTTTGGAAGAAATCTTTTTCCGCGGCTTTCTCCTGCGAATACTTTGCAACAAACTTGGTATCATCATCGGCAGTCTTATAACCGCAGTGGCCTTTGGTTTTCTACATTTTCCCTGGCAAGCCATCATTCCGAGTTTTGTTTTTGGACTGATTCTCAATGCTATAGTAATCAGAAGCCGCTCCATTTGGCCGGCCATAGCGTTTCATATTTTGAATAATGCCATCGTCTTCGCTTTTCTGCTTCTAATTGAGAAGCGACTTGCCGGAAGCATAATTTTATAGTATAAAAACCAAGATAAAATTCATCTACATACAAAACAGGCGCCCGTAGCTCAGCTGGAGAGCCTTCAGCTTATCAATAAAGCTCTGCTCGGCAAAATGCGCACAAAACAAAAAAATAAAGTAACAGCAGATATGCAAAACAGGCGCCCGTAGCTCAGCTGGAGAGCCTTCAGCTTATCAATAAAGCTCTGCTCGGCAAAATGCGCACAAAACAAAAAAATAAAGTAACAGCAGATATGCAAAACAGGCGCCCGTAGCTCAGCTGGATAGAGCAGTGCCCTTCTAAGGCAAAGGTCGGCCGTTCAAATCGGCCCGGGCGTACCACAGACACGAGCGAAAGCGAGTGTGCATTGTAGCGTCGCGAAGCGACGGCATTGAATTTAGTTGGAAATGGTCATGAGTCGATACATCGCATCCGCCACCTCTCCTCTTGTCATGGCTCTGGCCGGACCGACTCGTGACAATTCCGGATCAAGAATTTTTAATTTTTTGGCGTAAGCGATATAAGACGCAAACCAGGCGGATTCAGGCACATCCTCGTAAGGCGCGCCCGCCACAACCGGATCAATATCCACACTCAAACCGTGAAATAAAATTTTAAAAAATTCCGCTTTGTTCACATTGGCCTCCGGTCTGAACGTGCCATCCGGATTGCCCACCACAATACTTCTTTCATAAGCGGTAAACAAATAATCGGCATACCAGGCATCGGGTTTTACATCTTTGAAAGGCAGTTGACCGCTGGCAATCGCCGCATGAATACTCGCCAAAATAAATTTCAGGGACTCGACGCGATTTACCGTCTGAGCAGGCCTAAAAGTACCATCGTTATATCCTTTGATGATACCCTTGTCACTTAAATATTTTGTGGCCACATAATATTTGCTTCCAATCTCGACGTCGGAGAAGATTTTAGCATCTACAGGAGTCGGAGTATCAACTGTGTTATCAACCACCAATGGCGGCTGTGAAACCGGCGGAGTAGCATTTGGCTGATCGCCGGAAGCGGCAACGTAGGAAACCGGATCCACACTATTTACGGAAACATTCGTATCTGGTGTACTTACGGCCACCGAAGGCGTCACAGGCATACTTTCAGGCGCAGTTACCGTAGCCGGCGAGTTAAAATATTTTTGCACGTAAACAACCGGATTTACCGTAGTCTGTTTCGCCAAATCCTGACCAAGTCCGGCATTTACCGCCGAAAAGAAATCCAGGCCGGCGGATGAAGCCTGTTGCCAAGTGAAAGGCCAGAATGGATGAAAAGTGGCCTGATCATTATCAATTTGGAAATGGACATGCGGTGTGGTCGCCGTACCGGAATGGCCGGAAAGACCGATTTGTTGGCCTTTTACTACCACGTCACCGACACTCACCAAGCCCTTACTCATATGCGAATAACTTGAATACAAAATAATTTTCTTATTTGGATCATCCGGGCTCGGGAAATTATTATGCTGCAAAACAACATGCACTCCGAAACCATCTTCTTGATTGGAAGCCTTCGCTACCACGCCATTGGCGATGGCGTAAACAGGCGTCCCCTCGGGGACCTTGATATCCACGGCCAAATGAGAACCGCCAAATTCCTTACCATCAAGGTGATAATTACCCATGTAAGGAGTGGAGTAAGTGATTTTTGCATTTCGCACAGTATCATCAGCGGGATTACCCCATTTCAAATTATCGGTAGGCGTCGCCAATTGATTGGCATCATAAAAAGGAATATCGATGAGATCGGCATCGGCTAATTCATTGAAAGTCATTTTGCGTTTTTCATCGCTGATATGCGTCCAATTTGGCACTTTTTTAATCGGATAAGTGGTACCGTCAAAAGGCGCGTGCGCCGGCAAAGTCAAAATACTCGTACTGTAAAGTAAACTCTTTACGTCCGACATGGCCACCATCGTGGTAATCAATAAAGTCGCGGCCACCAAAATAGCGGCATTCTTATTAAACTGATGTCGTTTTTGATCTTTAGGATCCTTATTCATTTGTTTTTGTTTTTATTTATCATACAATTATATCAAAGATTCACCCAAAAATCAAACCTCTATGATATCCCGCAATCTGGCAGACACGGCAAAAATTGCCAAAAAAATCAGCTCTAAGGTAAAAAACGGCGGGCTTATCTGCCTGATTGGCGATCTTGGCAGCGGCAAAACCACCTTTACCAAGGCTCTTGTGGCGGAATTTGGCATAAAACATTTTAACATTAAAAGTCCCACCTACACCTACATTCGCCAATATCCTCACCGGAAACATAAAATTTATCACATTGATCTATATCGTTTGGAAAATTTTGACCGGCTTTTTCTGGAAGAACTTAACGAAATTTTTGAAAATAAAAAAAACATTATCGTAATCGAATGGGCTGATAAATTGGCGGATTTTTTACCAAAAAAATGTCTCAAAATCAATTTCGAATACCTGGACAAAAATTCTCGAAAAATCACCATCAAATGACCTCAAAAGAAATACTCAAAATTTATCAAGAATTTCATGTGCCGAAGCACATAATCCGGCATATGAAAATGGTTGCTTTCGTCTGCAAAAAAATAATAAAAAAATTGACCGAAAAAAATATCAAAATTGACGGAAAAAATGTAATAAACGCCGCGCTTCTGCATGATGTAATTCGCTATGTTGATTTCAAAACTTTGAGTCAAGAAGATCCGGCATTATGGCAAAAACTTCGGCGCAAATATCACAAGATTGGTCATGAAAAAGGCATGGCCGAAATTTTAAGAAAACGTGGTGAAAAAAAATTGGCAAATCTCATTGCCAAGCACGGATTTTTTCCCGTTTGGAATTTAAAAACTTTGGAAGAAAAAATTCTCTATTACGCAGACAAACGTGTCGACAAAGACAAAATCGTCGATCTGAAAACACGCTTTATCGAAGGCAAAAAACGTAATGCCTCACCTCAAGATGACGCCGAATTAGTCGCCGCCACAGAAAAGAAGGTGGAAACGCTCGAACAAGAACTTCAAACACTATTGGGGGGAGAATTTTTTGCTAAAGGAAATTTTATGATATACTGCGGGTG
>JACRIB010000042.1 GCA_016235895.1 Candidatus Peregrinibacteria bacterium
AGTGTTTCCCCCTCTCGCGCCTCCAAATCCAGAGCATTTATAATAGTCTTCGCGCCATAACCCGTTGTGAGATTTTTTATCGACAATATTTTCATACTTTTTCTCTTTTTAAAGTAATTCTTTTGAAAGTCACCAAGGCTAAAATCGAAGCCGTCGTACCAAGAATCGTGGCCGCAAGCGCCTCGTTGGTCAACGTATGCGCATCCAAAGCGATAAACGTCGGCAACACCTCAGTTTTAAAAGGAATTACACCGGCAAAAATAAGACTTCCACCCAATTCCCCCATCGCGCGCGACCAGCACAAAGTAGCACCAGCAGCAATATCCGTGAGCGACATGGGCAAAAATACCGTTGTAAAAACTTGGAAAGGATTGGCACCCAGCGACCGCGCCGTCAGATTGATTCCGGACTTTTTTATATCCCTAAATCTTCTGGCAACCGTAGAAACCACAAACGGCCCGGCAATAAAAAATTTGGCAATTACCAGCGCCGTAAAAGTGAAAGTAAGATTAATGTGAAACGGCGAAGTCGGGCCGAGCATTAAAAAAAATATTATACCCTCGGCCACCGGCGGAAAAGTCTGCGGGACATCCACCACCAAAGTTTCCACAAAAGTTTTACCGCGAAATTCTTTCATGGCAAAAACATAGGCTAGCGGAACACCAAAAAGTACCGCACAAATGTGGTGACGATGGAGGAAAGAACGCTGAGCCAAAGGGCCGAAAGGATGCGGTCATTGCCAAAAGCGGCAAGCACCTTATCCCAAGAACCAAGCGCAATATAATATTGAAAAAATATCGTCACGCTCAAAAACAAGAGCAAAAATCCCGCCAATAAATAAAGCAGAATTATTAAGTTTTTTGTTTTGAAATGAGTCATGAGAACAAAATAAGACCAACTTTATCCAATATAACAAGCCCATGGGGCGTCTGCAATCCTACATCTCACCCAAAACTTCCGCTACGATCGTTGTCATTGCTAAAGCCACGGTCTCTGCGCGCAAAATTCGCGGACCTAGGGAAACCACATGAGCGCCTTTTGCTTTCGCAATTTCAATTTCACGATCCGTAAAACCACCTTCCGGGCCCACGCAAATAACCAATTCACCGGAAAATTTTTCGCTATTTTTTACCAAATTTTGCTTACAAAATTCCGAAAACTTTTGTTCCGCGCCGGGATGCGGCACTACAACAATGTGCTCACTCGCCTGCCCACCAGCTGACATAGCTCCACCAACTTCATCCCCGAAATCCAGCGCATGTTCACTTCTCGCATCTGCCGCAACCCTCCAATCGGCACTAAAAAAGATTTTTTCAAATCTTTTCGCACCTGAAAGTTCCGGCACCTTCCCACGCCCCGACTGCTCCGCAGCTTCTTTCAAAATTCTCTGCAATCTTTCTTCTTTTCCTAAAACCTTGCGCTCTGTTCTATCAGTAAGCAAAGGCGCAAAAGCGCTCACGCCCAATTCCGTTCCTTTTTGCAAGAGCCACTCCATTCTTTCCATGTTTTTCAAAATCGCCTGTGCAATTACCAGTCGCAAAGGCAATTCCGTTTCACAAAATTTCTTACTCAAAACTTTCCCAAGAATTTTTTTCACGCTAAACTCCTGCAACACCACAACAAACTCAAATCCGCTTCCCTCCAGCAAAACCACCTTTTCTCCCCGCGCGAATCTCAGCACTTTTGTAAATTGATGAATCAGCTCATCTGAACAAATCAGCGCCTGAGCCTCGTCTACATGATCCGATCGTGAAACAAAAAAACGATGCATGCCGCCAGCCTACAAAAATTCCGGCCAAAACTCAATGAGTTAATCTTCCCTCCCTTGCCAACAAAACCCAAAAACAGTAAATTGGGCTCATGCTTATTTCCTTAAATTGGCTCAAAGAATTCGTTGATCTGCCTAAAAATCTTGGGTCGCAAGACCTGGCCACGCAATTAACTATAAAAACTGCGGAAGTCGATAGTGTCACAGACGAAGCCGAGGCTTTTAAAAACATCGTGGTCGGACAAATTTTAGAAATTAAACCGCATCCAAACGCTGATAAATTAAAAGTTTGTAAAGCTTCTCTCGGCAAAGAAACAAGCCAAATTGTCTGCGGCGGAACAAACCTCCGCGAAGGCATATACGTCGCTGTCGCCAAACCCGGAGCAAAAATAAAATGGCACGGCGAGGGAAACCCGGTCACACTCAAAAAAACTAAAATTCGCAGCGTAGAAAGCGATGGCATGATCTGTGCGGGAAGCGAAATCGGATTATCTGATTTAGATGCCGGCGAGCACGAAATTCTCGATCTGTCAGCAACAAAAACTGCACCGGGCACACCGCTCGCGGAATTGCTCCAAAAAAACGACACCATCCTCGAATTCGACAACAAAGCGCTCACTCATCGCCCGGATCTCTGGGGTCACTACGGCATCGCGCGCGAAGTTGCCGTGCTGACAAATGCCAAACTAAAGCCAATAAAAAGCATCGTAAAAATTCCCGTAAAGGGCGAAAAAATAGACATCGAAGTCAAAGAACCGAAACTTTGTCCACGCTACTGCGGCCTGATCATCAACAACATAAAAGTGGGCCCGTCGCCGGAATGGCTACAAAAAAAGCTTAAAGCCACCGGCCACGGTACGCACAACAACATTGTAGACGTCGCAAATTACGTGATGCTGGAGCTCGGCCAACCGATGCACGCTTTTGACAAAGAATGTATCAGGGGCGGAATTGTTGTACGGAAAGCCGAAAAAAAGGAAACGCTCACTTGCCTGGATGACAAAATCCGTGAACTTGGGGAACACGATTTAGTGATAGCGGATCATTCAAGAGTACTCGCCATCGCCGGAGTAATCGGTGGGGAAAACAGCGAAATCAAAGATTCTACAACAACAATTGTCCTCGAATCGGCCAATTTCAATTCCTCAAGTATTCGCAAAACGTCAACAAAATTTTTACTCCGCACTGATGCGGTACAAAGATTTGAAAAAGCGCTCGACCCAAATCTCGCAGAAATCGCCATTAAGCGCGCCGCCGAATTAATTCTAAAAATTTGTCCGGAAGCGGAAATCGCCGGACCAATCACGGATGTAGAAAATTTCTCAAACACTCCAGTAAAAATCACCCTCGACACTAACAAAGCCCGCTCAAAAATCGGCGCCGAAATTTCCGACAAACAAATTAAAGAAATTCTGGAAAAGCTGGAATTTAAAATTGCCGCCGGCAAAAAGAAATCTGTTTTTACGGTGACTGTTCCGAGTTTCCGCTGCCAAAAAGATATAAAAATCGAAGACGACCTGATCGAAGAAATTGCCCGTATCTACGGCTACGACAACATTCCGGCCTCGCTCCCCACTTTGCCCGCAAAACTTCCGCTCGAAAACACCGAACGTTTCAAAAAACATCGCGCTCGCGAACTTTTTTCTTACGGCCTCGGTTTCGACGAAGTTTCAAACTATTCTTTTTACGGCAAAAACGAGCTAACTCGCTGCCTGCTGCCGGAAGAAGGCCATGTCAAACTCCTCAATTTTCTTTCCGAAGATCAAACGCACATGCGCCTGAGCATGACCCCAAACCTCCTCAAAAATCTCCAGCATAACGTAAAGAATTCTGACGAACTAAAAATTTACGAAATCGGTCACACCTACAAGGAAATTGGCCATTTTATGCCGCTAGAAGAGAAAAAAATCGTCGGCGCCATTCTCGCAAAAGGAAAAACTGATGAACCGTTTTACGAAGCCAAAGGCGCGCTAGAAGCATTCTTCACAAAATTCGAAATCCCTCTGCCCCAAGCCACAAAAGGCCTCACCAAAACTCCTTATGCCCACCCGAACAAAGCCCTTTCCTACCTCGATCAACACAGCCAAACACTTGGCAAAGTTTTCGCACTCCATCCGGTTGCAGCCAAAAATCACGACCTCGAAAATTACTCCATCGCTCTTTTCGCCATCAATTTCACCGAGCTGATGAAGCTCCAGCCAAAAGAAAAAAAGTATAAAAAAATCGCCCGCTTCCCGTCAATCCAATTTGATGTCTCCGTCCTCATCGACGCAAAACTGGAAATAAAAAAGCTGCAAAACGCTATCAAACAAACGGAAAATAACCTTGTTTCCGATGTCGCCCTCTTCGACATCTACACCGGTGATGGCATCCCTTCAGGCAAAAAAGCCGTCGCCTTCAAAATCACCCTCCAGTCCGAAGATCGCACCCTCACCGACGCCGAAATGACCGCCATTCAAAACAAAGTTTTCAAAAACCTGGAAGCCCTTGGCGGCACCATCAGGGGCAAATAAAAATTTATTCGCCGCCGCCCCCTTCGTCTTCTCCTTCAGGTAATTGAAAACCCTCCCATCCCGGAGATTTTCTTACTTCGTTCACGATGTTAACACCAAAAAGATCCCTAAGCTGAGCAATCAAGAATATCGACTCTCTAGCCTCATTCCTTCTTTTTCGCAAATCTTCGTCTTCCCCGAATTCCCGCCATATTTTCCTGAAAAACCACAGTCTGTCATAATTTTTTTGTCTTAATGTGTCATTTAAAACCCTCTTTTCAACCAAGGCCAATTCTCCTCCCTCCGAATTTTCCATCTGTTTTTCATACGATCTAATAACTTCACACATTGCCTTTCTCAAAACTCCAAATCTTAAAAGAGCCGTCTGTGACTCCGCCTCGCCCAGCAACCGAACATAACCGGCAATTTTGTTATAAATTTGCCCTCTGTCTGAACCGGAAACCAAGCACAATGGCCATACTTTGAAAATATCATTACAGATATCCTCATCCAATCTTCCTTTAATAACTACAATTTCACCAAGATCAACATTCACCTGCACCGGTAAAAGATATGGCGGCGCGGGCCTTCTTGCCGGTGGAGTTTTAGATAAATAATAAATACCTCGCCAAAACGAATCATTATAACCGGCGACTACTCCCGGAGCTACGTTGATTTCATTGACTCCCCAACCGGACAAATTCAAATAACCAATTATGTTAAACCACCGCTCCAGTGAAAGCATTGATTGAGGATGTTCGCTTCTATCAAGTCGATAAGTAGTCGCATGGGTAACGTTATCCAAGGATCTGCAGTGAACCGGGTCGGTAAAATACACCAAGCCACCCTCGCGTACTTTTGAAGCCAGCATTGGAATATATTCCTTGGGATCACTACATTCGTGAGTCACGTCGCAGCCAAGCAAAACATCGACCTCCGGAAAATATTGATTAATTTTAACCCTGACTTCGTCATTGGACAAACCTTTTGTGGCAATCCTCACCCTCTTGTATTTTCCATCCATTTCTTCGGTTACTACGTCCACACTGATCTGATCGTCAATGTCAATTCCGAAAACACCGGAAACCAAACCCATTGTCAACAACAGTCTGCCTATTTGGCCGCCTCCGTCTCCCCAGTCTCCAACATACGGTAATTTTCTCCGCCCCTCGGGTTGCTTCATATAAAAATCCTTCATGATAGTAACAAGGGTCGCCGTCCTGGGATTGGGATTTTTGGTAACCTCGGGATTAAAATGGAAATTAACCATGAACTGCGCGCGCCTATAAGCAAAAATTGCTTCAAAAATCGGAGCGTATTTTTCATACAAACCAAACTTATCGGCCAGAGCGATTAAATCAAAAATTATAAATTCTTCCTGTGCCATATCGGCAAAACTACCATTTCCTTTGGCCAGACTCGATGTTTTTCCCTTATCGGGCAAAATCAGAGACAAATTTGCCTTAATATAATTTTCAACCGTCGAATCATCCGCTGATAGACCGAGGCCTAGCTCGCCAAAAAGCCTTAAGGAAGGGGCCGGAACCAGCCTGTTTTTAGGTGGAATTGAAACCCAGTCTTCTGTCATGGTAACCCCATCATCAGCAACTCTTTTACACTGATCTAAGGTAACCCTGGTGGTAATTTGAGCCATGGTATAGGTCTCGCGATGAAAACCGACTCCCGGAATTACGTTTTGAAAAGCCTCCATCGAACGATGCCAAAGCTCTAAAAAAAACAAACGATATCTCAAAAATTCAATCAATTCACCTTCTTCCACTCCAAATTCTTTCAATCCCAAAAGCACCCTCGGACAATTACCGGCCGTGCCGGGATTAAATCCGCTCGCAACGCTGTAACCCGGAGCTCTGTCAAAACAATATGATCTCCTGTCGTCCGCGCACATTTCGCTAAAATTAGATGCCGCCACGCTAATCGAGGCTTTCTTTATTCTTGAACTTCTTTGTTGCGAAGTTTCATCCAAAACATCATCTCCCGCAGGATTACTCGAGTAAAAAGCGCCCGGCGCAACAGCCGCCAAAACCTTATCAACATCCAATTCCTTGCCGGCGAGCTGATCTTTAAACATTTCTACGATAGTTCTCTTTGCCTCAGAATGACTCATTACCTCCAGTCCAAAAAAAGCATCCAAAACCCGCTTATGCCCATCGTCCAACAACAACGAAAAAATTCTCGACAAATCCAAATTTTCAAAAGGAGAAACCTGCCGAACAACTCTGTCGGCACCTTCTCTCGTACCAGCAATAGCAAGGCCAACATCAACTCTTGCAGCCATCTCGCCGCTAACCTCGGCAGGCTCATCAACGCCACCACTTTTTGGCTGACGACTTAAAGGCCGTTCTCCTACTTTGTCCAATGCTTCCGGGCCATCTTGCAAACAGTCAGGTGGACCAGAAGACCACTTTCCACTCATAAAATATTGACAGATTTAAATTATAGGGGAAAATGATAGCGTAAGGGCTACACTATGTCAACCTGCAAATATGTCAAGCGTCGGTTTAAATAAACTTTTAGGAAAACGGTATGTCAGTACGGCAGATGACATCCTGAAGGACGTCAACGCCGCCAATCTCGTCAAAACCATGAACGAGTGCCTATGGGTTGGCGACAAAAATCACAAAACCGTCTACGTCAATCCGCTTTTTGAAAAAACATCCGGTTATTCTCTGGAAGAGGCCATTGGCAAAGATTGTGTTTTTTTCTTCGACGAAGAAGGCAAAAAAATAATCCAAAAACACCACGAAATGAGATCTTTGGGAAAATCCTCCCAGTATGAAGCGAATATGACCAGCAAAGATGGTAAAATAATTCCCCTTTTGATTAGCGGAACACCCGCAAAAAGCGGGGGCACGATGGGAATTTTCACCAATCTTACCAGGCTAAAAAGGCTGAGTCGTCAGGAAAAAATGACCAGACAGATTTTGAAATTTTCCACTGAAGCTATTGTAATTTTGGATCAAAATAGAGAAATCACGCTTTGGAGCAATGGCGCCAGACAAATCTTCGGCTATGCTGAAGATGAAATATTAAACAAAAACATCGGCCTTGTAATTCCGGAGGAAGAAATAGAAAGCAACAAAAAACTTCTGGATGATGTATGGGAAAAAGGGCACATCCAAAACATAGAAACTCGCCGCCAAACAAAGAGCGGTGAGGTCATAGACGTCCTGGTTTCGGTCACGAAAGTTCTTGATGAAAAAGATCATCTCATCGGTTATCTGGTAATTTATCGCGATATTACTCAGCAAAAACGCATTAGCACAGAATTGCAAAAACGCTTCGAAACAATCCAGGACGCCTATAAGGAACTTGGTTTACAACGAAGACACCTCGACTATTTGTATGAAATTGTGGACTGCGCCATCGACCCAAACAGTTCTCTGGCAAATTTGGAAAAGCTGATTGTCAGCGCTCTTTGTTTGCTTACGAAATGCGACGGAGCCGTGCTTAGAACCTACGATGAACAAAAAAAACTCTTAAAATTATCCTCCTGCTTCGGCGTAAGCCAAAAATGGCTAAACAAAAATCAAATTAAATTTGAAAACAGTCTCGCTCAGGAAGCCTTTGCCAACAAAAGACCGATCATAGTGGACGACATCGACACCAATCCAAAGCATCAGGGCCTGAAACTTTTAAAAAGCCACAATTTCAAAGCCATGGTTCTGATCGCTCTCGCGATAAACAAAAAAATACTTGGCTCAATAAGTCTTTATGCCACGGACGCTTCCAAATTTCGCATGATAGAAACGGACTTCCTGGAAAAAGTCGGCTGTCAATGCGCCATCTCCCTCTTCGCAAAAAAATATTCAATACGATAGCCATCCCCCTTTACCAAACCCTCATTTTTGAGTAATATCTGTGAGCATGTTAAAGCGAATATTCCCACACCAGGATTTAAACGGCTGGAAAAAGATCGGCTTTTGGGCCGCGAGCATTGTTGTCGGCCTCGTTTGTCTTAGCGTTATAGTCTTCGCCGGAGCCATTGGCATTCTATCCATCGGCCTGCCGGATGTAACCAAGCTGGAGAATCTGGCGGCCGCTCAATCCACACAAATTTTCGACAGCAAGGGTACCCTGCTTTACACCATTCATGGAGAAGAAAATCGCGAATTCGCGCCATTGGACAAAATTTCTCCTTTTGTGGTTGACGGGACCGTAGCGATTGAAGATGATAATTTTTGGGAACATGGCGGCTTCGATATTTGGGCCATTGCCAAAGCTTCGTTGCATGAACTTTTTGGCATCGGCGGAGCGCGTGGCGGCTCCACCATTACTCAGCAATACATTAAAAATACTTTTCTTTCTTCCGAACGTTCCTATCTTCGCAAGGCCAAGGAGTTGATTTTGGCCGTGCGCTTGGAAAAAACTTACGACAAGAAAAAGATTCTCGAACTTTATTTGAACCGCATCCCCTACGGCAATAACGCTTACGGCATCCAAAAAGCCGCGGAAATATATTTCAAAAAAGATGCCAAAAATCTGACTCTCGGTGAAAGCGCGGTGCTTGCCGCTCTCCCCCAGGCACCAACACGTTATAATCCCTATGGTGACAATAAATATTCCCATCTGCTCAAAAAATTCACCAAAGACGAGCTCTATTATCGCAACATCAAGGGCGAAGCTGATTTACAAACCGAAGAATATACCCGCGGACTGATCGGCGCTTTCGTGGATCTCAGCAACGGCAAAAAAATCTATATTCCGGGACGCAGCGACCTCGTCCTGAAGCGCATGAATGAGCTTGGCAAAATTGATGGCACTCAAAGAAAACAAGCTTTAAACGAAATTCAAGGTCTCAAATTCAATCAATACAAAGAATTTATTAAACACGCCCACTTCGTGCTCTACATCAAAGGCCTATTGGAACAAAAATACGGCAAGGACGTGGTGGAGCAAGGCGGACTGAAGGTTTACACCACGCTCGATGGCGATCTTCAAGATTATGCCGAAAAAGTGGTTGCTGAAAAAGGCGAATATGACGTCGGAGCTTACGGCACCAATAATGCCGCGCTCCTCACCATCAATGCCAAAACCGGCGATATTCTCGCCATGATAGGCTCACGCGATTATTACAACACCGACATCGACGGCAATGTGAATGTTGTTTTGAATCCGCGCCAGCCCGGTTCTTCCTTCAAGCCAATTGTCTATTCACAGCTTTTTTACAACGGCTACGGCCCGGGCTCGGTCATCGAGGACGTGCCGACCAAAATCGGCGCCAGCGACACTCCTTACGACTTCGACGGCAAATGGCTGGGCCAAATTCCTATTCGCACGGCGCTCGGCCAATCCCGCAATATTCCCGCGATCAAAGCCTATTTTCTTGATGGACAACAGGACCCCATCATTGATCTTGCCACAAAAATGGGCATCACCAGTCTGGACAAAAAACGCAGTTACGGCTATCCGCTGGGAATCGGCGCGGCGGAAATTCCACTGATTGAGATGGTTACCGCTTACGGCGTATTCGCCACCGGCGGCAAGCGCCCGGAATTAAATCCGATTTTAAAAATAGAAAATTCCAACGGCGATATTTTGGAACAAAAACAGCCAAAAGATTTTGATCAAGTAATGGACCCGCAAATAGCCTATCTGATAAACAGTATTCTTTCGGATCAGTCCGTGTCTGTCGGCTCAAAACTATTTATTAGCGGCAAAGTCAACGCCGCCAAAACCGGAACCAGTACCAAGGAAAACAAAAAGGACGCCAATGCCAAAGGTAGCGGAGGCGTGCGTCCAATGGACGGCTGGACCATCGGCTATACTCCCACCATCGTCACCGGCGTCTGGATTGGCAACACGGACGGCAGCGGACTCGGCTACACCGCGGATGGCTACAACACGGCCGCACCGATTTTCAATGACGTCATGACTAAAGCCCTGGAAAAAATGCCTTCCGAGCCTTTTATTGAACCGGACGGCATTAAACACGTCGCCATTAGCAAAGCCTCCGGCAAACTACCCGGTCCAAACACTCCGCCAACAATGGTTACCACGGAAGTTTTCACCGGCGCCGGCGTTCCAACCGAAATTGAAAATCTCTTTTACAAAGTTAAACTCGACAAAATTTCCGGCTTGCTGGCCACCGAATTCACGCCTCCGGAAGCGGTACAAGAAGTAACTTTTCAAAACTATCAGCCAATCGCCCCTCTCTTCAATTGGAAACAGGAACTGCTGGAATTTTACCAAAACAAAGAAAAGGAGGCCTCCACTGGTAATGAAATAGTCCGCCCGGGAATTCCGCCGATTGAATACGACAAAATTCACACCGCCGAAACCGCTAAAAAAGCTCCTCTAATCAACATCCTTAGCCCTATAGCTGAAACTTCGATTCCAACGGGCAATTTAACCGTTGAGGTTCAAGTGCAAAGTGGCAATGGCATCGAAAAAGTGGAATATTACATAGACAACGACCGTAAATTCTTCACCGGCGCCAGTCCTTTCACCGGCCATATCTCCATTTCTAAATTCCTCAAACCGGGCACGGCTCACCTGATTGTAGCAAAAGTTATCGATAAACTCGGCTACAGTACCCAATCCGCGATTCAGGTAAAGATTGCCGAGAAGCCGGACTAAATCGGTTCACAGTACCGCAAGTCACCATCCAAAAAAACCAGACAAGAATCATAGTCTATACCATAAGAAAAAAAGTGTACCTCGCCATTTCGGTCAATACAGGCATGCAGGGGGGGCTGACTCGCATCTTCATCAACATATCTAACCTTAGCGTTATCCTCCGGTTTTCTTTCTAAAAAGATGCGCCCGCCGTTCCGATTGTTTATACAGGTAACAGATGTTTGATCTCCCAATAAAGCCCTTACTCTTGCAAGTCTTTCGTTATTTTCCATGCTGATCGGCAAAAAATTTTCTACAATTTCAGATACGGAAACATCTACAACCCCCTCTCCAGATCTTTCCGTAAAAAGGGAAAATTTACCGTCATGACCCCCCAAAATGATTCCATTTTGCACCACCTCCATCATCGCTCCCAATCTGTCAAATACGATTTCGTACTGCTTGCCGTGTTTATCACAAAACGAAACAATGTAGAGTCCCTGGGTAAAATTTATAGACATCGGCCCAACACCATGCTCTTGGAGGCCTACGCCAAATCTTATACTCGCTTCGCCTAAAAATGATTTGAGCAGTCCGCGTATTCTTTTCGGACCTTCATCCGGAAAGCCAAGCCCCGTATCACGAAAAACCATTTCAAGACCATTGAATAAAGATATGCCTCCTTTGGATAACGCATAGTCAATAGCTCCTTGAACCGATGCCCGATAACCGGTAATATTGTCTTCTACGCGTCCTCGCACGGAAGGGAATGATTGTTTTTTTGTTGTCCCCTTTTCCAACGAATCGCCGGATAATTCTCTATATAATTCGATTAGCCTGGGAATGTCCGCGCGCGCTGAAAATGCAACATCCTCAACGCCGTGCTGTTTTGCAATCGATACCGCCGCAGCAACCAGTGCGCGAGAGATTCTCGAGCGATTTTCTATTGCAGGATTTACATGAAAATCACTGAGATGAAAATCGCTTGATCCGGGCGGAACAATAAACCCTAACATTCCCCGCAATTCGGAATTTACTAAGGCATATATATGTCCTTGATCCCGCATAATATCCTCATAAAGGGGGGTCAAAGGATCCCCCGGCGACATAGCTGTCATGGCTTCCGTAAAAAGACCTCGCGCCATACTGCCATGAACGGAGTCGTCATAAACGGTAACAGGACAACGAAGGCTATCGCAACCGACAATTTCTCCCATAAAATATAAAACAACATATCAAACCGCCGGTACTATATCTCTAAAAAATACCTTAATCAAGCCATTGCCGGACTCTTATTTTTATGTTATAATAACACGAAGCTCAAAACACGAATTATGCTTTATCCAAAAGAAAAACTCGAACAACTGACCCATCGTTGGACTACCGCCAAGGGCAAGAGGCTACTTGTCGCCATCAAGAAAAGTCATTGTTATTTAAGCGCTACGGCCTTTCGTGAAAAAATCAAGGGCCTCTCTTTCATCGACGATGAAGAAGTTCGCGGCGCTGTGGATTTGCGCGGTGCGCCGCTCGCCGGCTTCGATTTTCGTGTTTCTATCCAAGAGGGCGATGACGGTTTTATCGAGGAAATGGCCGTGCTTTCAGACGTGCATTTTGAAGGCGCGAATTTAAAACATTGTAATTTTATCGACGGCAAAATTCTGAATTGCAATTTTGAGAATGCCAATCTTTCTCACGCCGATTTTCATAATTCCAGCATCACGGACTGCAGCTTTGAAGAAGCGGAAATGGTCAGCGTTAACTTCAATGCCGCCAAAATTTTCAATTGTGTTCTAAGCAATGCCGGCATTCGTGACGTGGTTCTGGCTTCAACAATCGTCGACGAGCGCACCCATTTCGGCAAAAAGCTAAAATCTGAAACCGAGGGGAATTTCCACGCCGCTTCCATCGAATACAAACAAATCAAAGAAATGTACAAAAATTCCAGCCTCCACAATCACGCCGATTTTTACCATTACAAAGAAATGGTGGCCAAAAGAAAAACCAAAAAACTTTCCAGCCCTAATCGCTGGCTGAACTATTTCTTTGGAGATTTGATCTGCAAATACGGCATATCCTACGTTAGAGTCTTTTTCTGGTCCCTGGTGGTTATTCTCCTTTTTGCCGGCCTCCTTGTCGCTCAAAACGGCCTGGCCCAAAACGGCATACCTATAAAAGCCTCCCTGCCAGACGCCATTTATTTCAGCCTGGTGACCTTCACCACCCTCGGCTACGGCGACTTCCACGCCATCGGCAACATGCGCTTCTTGGCTGGCGCGGAATCGTTTATTGGAGTAATTTTGATGTCGCTGTTCACGGTAATCGTGGCACGCAAAATTATCAGAGATTAATGAACAAAAAAATTCGGAAAATTCTACGCGACTTGGAGAAAACTCGAAATATTTATTGGAATATCTCTCGTGCGACGGGACAATTTCTAAATTTGCTAGTAAAAGAGCTGGCCCTTCAAAGCCGCCACAGCCTAAAAATTCTGGAAATAGGCGCCTCAAACGGCTATTCGGGAATTTGGCTTGCCGAAGCGCTAAAAGCAAACAAAGGCCATCTCTACACCATGGAATCCCACGCCAAAAAACGTTTCCATCTCGCTCGCGAAAATTTCACAAAATCCGGCCTGCGAAAGTATATCACCCAAATTCTCGGCCATGCTCCGGAAGATTTGCCGATCACCCCAAAATTTTTCGACCTGATTTTCTTGGATTGCACAAAAGAGGAATATTTGTCCTGTTTTGAAGCGCTAAAAAACCGCATCCATAAAGGCAGCCTCCTCCTCGCGGACAATCTTTATTCACATCCCGAAGCCCTCGCCGACTTCGTAGCCGCTATAAAATCCGCGTCCGGCTGGCAAGTCTTCGAATTGAATTTAGGAACAGGGGTGTTGGTTGGAATCAAAAACTAACCAAGTTTTGGCGCCACAATATCTCCCTGGACCAACGTAGAATTTGCTATCCTTTTACCATGCATTTCTACGCGGTATTCAAGACATCAAGCTCTTCATGACTTGTCAAAATTTACAGATCAAAAAGCCCCGCCGGCGGGGAATTATGACACAAACAAAACATTTACCAAATTTTAAATTTTGCTGGCCGCCAAAACCGTTCAATGTCAATTTTAGGCCCTAGCCCATGCCTGCCAAAAACTTCCATACCCCATTCATCGCCTTCCCTCTGTGGCTGATTTTATTTTTCTCTTCAGTCGACAAAGCCGCGTACACCCGATCGAAACCCTCGGGCCTAAAACACGAACTTAATGGAATCCCTTCCTTAATTGGCGCCTCCAGCCCTGAAGTAATCACCCCTTTCGTTTCGCCAAAAAAATGTTCCACAAAAAATCGCCCACTCGCATCCACCCCCGCCACACAGGCATGACAAACAAATTTCGCCCCACGTTTCTCCTCCGGCACGTCCTCCATTCTTTTCAAAAAATATTCAATCCACTCTTGATCCGAAGCCTGCTCACCGGCACCCCAACGCCGCGTCTGTACGCCCAATTCACCGTCCAAAGCATCGACCATAATCCCCGAATCTTCCCCCAGGGCAAAAAAATCCTCAGGCCCAACACCATTTCCAAAAAAAACTCCCTTAAATTTTTCATAATAATATCGCGCTTTTTTCTCCGCGTTCTCCTGAAAACTCAACCCATCCTCGACAAAATCACCATCATCCACCCGAAATTCCTTCAAAAAATGCAGCTCAAAAAAACGGCTTTCGGAGGCCACCATCCCCTCATCGCCCACATTCAAAAGCGCTTCACCGATCTCCCTAAACTTTCCCGGATTTTTCGTCGCCACTAAGAGTTCGCGCATATTCTTTAATTCGCCAGTCAAGGGATTTCTTCACAAACTTATATTCCAGCATCCACTGTGGCGCGTCAACATTAACCTGCACTTTTCCGTCATCCAAACGGGTAATCAACAACTTGCTAACCTCAAAATGTCCGCAAATTTTATCGCTAACGCCTTGGTTCACATTGCGCTTCTCTCCATCGCTAAAATCACCTTTAAAAGCCACCTCAATCTTGCAAGCCGTAGGATAACCGCGCAAAACCGGTCCGCCAACAAAGAAAATTTTCACCACAAAAAACGTTACCAACCCGAGAAAAATCAACGTCGGCACCACGGTAAACATCCATCGCCAGCGTTCCACAAAATCAAACATATGTTCCTCGCGCTGAAACTTAAGGTGATCTCGCGCCTTCTGCGCCTCCTCTTCCTCACGCATTTCCTTCACCGCCTCCACAAAAATTTTAGCCGGATCGCTGGAACCCTTAAATTCTCTATCCATCACCATAACCGGCGGCTCCTTGGGCCCGGTATCGACTTCCTCCTCCACCAACTCGGATTCCACGGCAAACTCTTTTCTGTCTATTCTGGCCGACAAATCCGCCCTTAAACTCAAACGAAAAACTTCCGGAATCTCAATTTTTTCCAATTCTCTCACTTGTGACAAAAGTCCGGTCAATTCACCAAAATACACGCCCTGCCTCTCATCGCTTTCGCCAAACAACAGAAAATGCGCCCGCTTCAAAACTCTGTAAATTTTTGATCCGATTGCCCCCTCGGAAACAGCAAGAATCGTCATCACGTCCCCGTCCGAAACTTCTTCAAAAAATTTCAATCTGAAAATCTCCCTCTCCTCAAGGGAAAGCTTTTTCATCATTTTTTCCACTTTTACCAAAATGTCCCCATTTTCGGAACCGGCGACTCCTGCCCCATCATCCACCGCGTCAATCAAGCCCTGTCTCTCCGGAAAGCTGCTACGATTGATTTCCTCCCACACGCGCGGCCTAGCCAGGCTATACAGCCATACGACATAAGCCGTATCTGTCGGCGTGACCTGCGCCTGCCCCATGGCATCTAAAAAGGTTAACCTGACGATTCTTTCCGCTATCTCTCCAGCACCCCCGCCCACGCGGCGTACCACATATCTGTACAGATCTGCAAAAACGGCATCAAAAAGCAGCAAAAATTGTTTGATATTGCCTTCTTTGATCTGATCTATCCACTGCTTCTCGACATATAAGTCCATTTGCTGAAAACTGTTAAAAAGGGGTTATTTATGCCACACAAAGGCCACTTTAGTCAATAGGCTAACCTGAAAAGACCCAGATCAAAACCTTTCTGGTGGAGATGCCGGGAGTCGAACCCGGGTCCAGAGATGAGGAGAACTTGCGTCTACAACCTTGTTTCGTTTTGAATTTTCGTCGTGGGAAATAAAAGACGAACAAAAAACTTCCCGCGCTTAGCCTCTAAATTTTCGTCCTTTTGGCCGAAGCGGAACCAAAAAGCTTAACCTGCTTAATTACGCCCACGAATCTTAGCAGATATCGGAATCATGAACGTGGTCCGATAAAGATCGGGCCTCGACCGTGCTACGCGGCAAAAGCGAAAGCTGGGCGAACCATACCTTCTCTGTTTGCGATTGCAGCAGCAATCTTATCAACAAAAGATGTTGCACTTATTTTGCGCCGACGGATCTGGGGGGAGGCGGCGCAATCCCCCGATTGCGACAAATAAACCGAACATTCTGTCGAATACCAATACATCCCCACGTTGTCAAAAGAGCGCGTGCTCATGCACCTACCCGGCTAGCGCTCAAGCATCGAAACGGCCAAGACAGTCTATTCTAGAATGCCTGTAAAAACAAGTCCTCCCTGCTTGGTCCTTCAGTCTTTCTCAAAACATCCGTAAACAACCCGTACGGCAAAGATCGCACGGAATAAGCAACTTTATCGGTCCTTTTTAGGCCGCCGTTTCTGTCTCCCTGCCGCAGCTCTCGCCCTCTCTCGTCGACCAAGAGCGCCTTGGGCCCTCTGCTGTTTGTGGAACACGTCCTTGCTAAATCCGCAGCCACAAAAGCCATGAAATCCGTGACCGTCTTCCTTTCCTGCCCGCCATCCTCGCCCCTCAAGGCCATCAAAACTCCGGCCGAATCCAAAACTTCATTTTGCCAATCGCCAAATTTACTAAACCGGGAAAGCTTTTTCGAGCCCAAAAAATCTCGCACACAAATCTCGTTTAAAAAGTCCATGCTGGCGCTTAAAGACTGTAAAAATTTTTGAACCGCCCTTCCATGCTCCCTGTCAACATGTGCCGTCAAAACATGCGCCATTTCCCGCTCAATAAAATAAATTACCGTACCAAGAGCGACCCTGAATTTCATAAAAGCCAAATCATAAGGCTTGGCGCCCGCCAAAAATGGCAATGGCAGCTTCTTTGGGGCTTCAAAGATCAAAGATCTCCAGGCCTCCAGGGGGTTTCGCGTCCCCTCCGCCGGCTTCAGCCTGACCAATGGCCCATCTCCGATCAAAAACTCCCTTGCCTTAGCTCTCGACCAACCGGAAAAATCAATTCTTACGGCTGCGCTTTCAGTCAATTTCAAGTTGGTAAAAAAATCACGAAGCCTTGGATCCTGTATTAAATCGCCACCCAGGTTCAGGGAAACAAATCTTGCCGGTTCCCCCCCTGCTCTTTCAGAAAATTCCTCAAAAGTTCCATTCACCGGCACGCCGGCCAAGTTTGCAAAAAGGCTTCCCTGTAAACTCTTCGCGCCTTCATCCTGTTTCACTCCCCCAACAACCATGCCCCCAACCCTCACGCCCATTTCGGCATGAGCCATAAATTCATCCATCAATCTTCCGGCGTCCAGGCCATAAGCTAAAGCCCTGTCTCCGCAACCGTTAGCAACTCCAGACACCGTGGCAAAACCGTACCAATCAGCCACCCCTGAATCCACCGGCCGCGCGGAAGACGCCTTCCCTTTAGCCAAAAACTCTTTAACATCATTAAAATCCCGCCAAACCTGGGCACTGACTACTCGCTGGCCGTTTTCGCCAAAAACACGAGACAAAACGCTTATTATGCTTACGTCGCAATTAAAAATACGGGCTAAAACCCTGGCCTGTTCAGTGCTGGCTCCGCCATTGTCGGCGGCAACAAAAAGAGCAAAAATCCATTTTCTCTGTTCCGGCGTAATCCTTGGCCTAAAGGAAACGCTTCGGGTTTTAGACCCGTCTAATTCTCCAATCTCAAAGCCATTTTCTCCCGGCTCCAAAAGTTTAACCAGCCTTCGCGCCTGCTCATCGGAAATTTTTTCATAAACACGCCGGAGTAGTTGCGCTCTAGTTAATTCCTCTAGTTTTGACCCTGCCTCGGGTTTAGATTTGGGTCTTATTCTCCTTAACGCGGTTTCAAATCTCGTAAATAAGCCATGGAGCCTCTCCGGCAAGGCATCCTTATCTTTTGCAAAGAGATATTTCAGCCTGTCGATTTTAACAAAATTACAGCCAAAAATGCGGGCCAGCGATCGCTTGGTCTCTGTCAAGTTTCCGGCGGGAGTCGCCTTGAAAACTGCATAAATCCAGCCAATCTGATCATGAAAAAATTCGCCTTTCATGTCTGCCGGTTTTTCTTTTAATTGAAACGAGGCTGGATGAAATTGTCTGACCAGGGCCAGTATCTCTGGACCCTTTATTGCCGCGTAAATTTCCCTTTCCGCAAATCGTTCCAGTTCGCTCTCCGTCCCGGCCCTTTTTTTCGAAAAGTGTTTTGCCACCTGCCGGCGCACGTCTTCCATTACCCTCGGCACTGTCCCTGCATCTCCAACTTTCAAATCTTCCCTGATTTTGACAAGGGCACTAGCCAAAAAAGCTTCGCTCATACCGAAAACCTCGGCAAATTTTGGAGCCAAAGCCCCTCCTCTTGTCGCCACCACTTGCGCCAAAACCGTGTCGGCGATCATCGCTTCTTCCAGCGGATACAGAGCGGGCGCCCTCTCTATTCTGGGCGTTTTTCTCACGGAGGCCACATATTCCGCCAAAACCGATTCCAGTAAACCCATCACGAAGGTAATTTGACCGAAATCAAAACCACCCTCTACAAGCTTACGATAAACCTGCAAAATAACCGGTGGCTTTCTCGGCCTATCATAGGTAACCATGTACGCAAGATCGATGTTCCCAAAAACCTCTCGGGAAAAAATCCGCAAGCCGTCATCGGCCTCCTTGCCAAACACGGTAGGGTGAAGATCCCTAATTTTTCGATCAAGTGCTTGTCCAAGCACCATGGCGACGCTTTCTCTTCCGGCCTCTGGTGTATGATTTATGCCCACAAAAAAAATTACAGGGGCCAATTCTAACATCGGCATGATCTCGACACAAGGCTCGTTTCAGGGCTGTCTGACGCCGCGCTTGGCCTTCTCCGCCAGCTTCTCAACATTTTTAATCAGCTCCGGAAACCAAGCGTAACCAAGTTCTTTCACGTTCACCCTCATTCTGGTGCCAACAATTTGCCATTTCGAATTATATTCCAGCATGTTAACAATGTTCGCCGGCTTCACTTTTCCGGACATCTGCAAAACAATATCTTTTTCCTCGCTCATCGGCACCGACTCCGCCTTGATGTTCAAAAGCCCCGCTTTTTTCGCCACAATTTTTAGTTTAATAATCATGAACAAATTATCCACTTCTTTTGGAATTCGACCGTAGTCCTCCATTAAATCTTTATGGATTTCCTCAAGGTAGTCCGGTGTATCCGCGGACGAAAGCCTCTGGTAAGCATTGATTTTGTCCTTCGGCGCAGGAATGTACGAATCCGGAATATAGGCCGGGACCGGCAATTCGATAGAAACATCGGAAATTTCCTCTTCGCCCTCCATCACCCGTCCGGCCTTCAGGTCTTCCACGGCCTTATTTAACATTCTCATAAAATGCGCCACGCCCACCACGTTAATCACGCCGTGCTGATTGGCGCCGAGAATGTCTCCCGCTCCGCGAATTTCCAAATCCTTCATGGCAATTTGGAAACCGCTTCCAAGATCACTGGCCTCCACGATTGCACGCAGCCTCTTTTTTGCGTCCATCTTCAGTCTTTGTCCATGATACAGGAAATAGGCATACGCCTGACGTTTTCCACGCCCTACGCGTCCTCGTAATTGATACAACTGTGCCAGTCCGAATTTTTCCGCATTATTCACTATCAATGTATTCGCATTCGCCAAATCAATTCCGTTTTCGATAATCGTAGAACTCACCAAAACGTCAAATTTATGCTCGGTAAAAGCCATAATTCTATCTTCCAGGTCTCCGCTCCCAAGTTTTCCGTGGGCCACGCCGACCCGCGCCTCCGGCACCAAAGCCCGCAAGCTCTCGGCAAAACCGTCAATGGTCTGCACGCGATTATGCAAAAAATAGATCTGTCCGCCACGCTCGATTTCCCGCATGATCGCCTCTCTCACCAGGCTCGGCGAATATTTTCGCACCTCTGTGATAATAGGCAAGCGTCCAAACGGAGGGGTGGTAATCGTGGTAATGTCGCGCAATTTATTTAAACAAATATTTAACGTCCTTGGAATCGGCGTCGCCGTCAGCGTCAGCACGTCCACCTCTTTTCTCATTTCCTTCAACTTTTCCTTTTGCTTCACGCCAAACCTCTGTTCCTCGTCAATAATAACCAATCCAAGATTTTTAAATTTAATATCCGGCTGAATTAAGCGGTGCGTTCCCACAATAATATCCACCTCCCCTTTGCCAAGTTTTTCCACAATTTCTTTCTGCTCTTTTTGCGACTTAAAACGACTAAGCATGTCCACCCTCACGTTAAATTCCTCCATCCTTTTTTTAAAAGACTTGTAGTGCTGATCGGCCAAAATCGTAATCGGTGAAATTAGCGCCACCTGTTTGCCGCCCTGTACGGCCTTAAACGCCGCCCTCATCGCCACCTCTGTTTTGCCAAAACCCACGTCTCCGCAAATCAGCCTATCCATCGGCTCGCCGCTCTCCATGTCTTTTTTGGTGTCCAGTATCGCTTTTATTTGCCCGGGCGTCTCTTCGTACGGAAAAGTTTTTTCGAATTTGTCCTGCAGGTCGTTGTCCGGCTTAAAGGCGAATCCTTTCGCCGCGCGTCTTTCGGCATACAGCTTAAGTAGTTCCTTGGCTATCTTTTGTGTTTCCTTTTTAACCTTGCTGGTGATAGTGTTCCATTCGGCGCTTCCAAGTCTTGTCAACTTGGGCATCAAGTCCTCCGAGCCAATGTATTTATTCACCTTGTCGGCCTGATCGATCGGCACAAACAGCTTGTCGTTTTCGGCATAACCAAGCTTTAAATACTCCTTGGTGATTCCGTCCACCGTCTTCTTGTCCAACCCTATGAATTTAGCGATTCCGTGATCGGCGTGCACGACATAGTCGCCAAATTTCAAGCTTGTCAAAAAGTCGTCAAAAATATTTTTGTCCACGTGTTTTTTCTTCTCATCTCTTAAAAAGGAAACATCTACGTCGGTAAGCAGGTTTATTTTTTGCGCCGGGGCCTGAAAAGACTGGGGGAAAACGTCTTCTTTGTCCACGCTAATCAAAAACACCGAGGCTTTTTCAAAATTTTCAGTGCTTATCCCCTCCACAAATGGCACATTTTGATCTTTAAAAAGCGCAGTAATCTCGCTGATGTTTTTTGTAAAAAACATTGTCTTCCAGCCGGCACTTATTTTGTCGCGAATGTCGTTGGCAAAATCATAGGCGGTGCGATACTTTAGCACTGACAAAAAATGCAGATGAATGTGGTTTTCGACGTCGTCGTTAAAAGAAGAAAAAGACAATGTCTGGTTTTTCTCGGCAGCGTCTTCCATAAAGGCATTCCAGGCCCCGTAATGCTCGTCTATCACATCCACTTCGTCGTCAAGCACCAGCCCCTTACGGCCAAACAACGCTAATAGATTGCCGGTTTCCGCTTCGTGCTCCACCGGAAAAACTTCCAGAGTCTTTGTTTTTTTCCCGAAAATTTCTATCGACTCCACTCTGTCAAAACCAATATCAACCCTGGCCTCATCTTCGATATTAATGGGCTTAATACTAATACTGTCGCCTACTTTGTGATACTGCCCCTTTTTTAAATCTTTATCGTCCGCCATCTCGTAGCCACAGGCCACCAGCCTCTCTATAAACTCAACGATGTCTACTTTGTCGCCACCCCTGATTTCTATTTTGTTTTTCAAAAGCTCGCCAATGTCGGGAAAATTTTGCAATAAAGAGGGAATGTCTATAATAAAAATTGCCCCCTTGTTTGTATATATCCTGGAAACAAATTCAACTTTCTCTTTGTTGCGCGTCTCGTTAAATTCGCGCATAGTGGGAAAGCTGGCAAATTCTTCGTCTGGTCTTTTTTTATAAATAAAAACCTTGGCCTCGCCCCAGGCCTCTAAGGATTTTTTTACAAAATTTTGTTCGCCCTCCTCGGAAACTATCCATAAAACATTGTTTATGTTTTCGTGGTTTTCCCGAAAAACGCTGCTCAAAATCATGGCCTTGGCAGAGGCGTTGCCGGAACCGGAAATTACAATATTTTTATTTTTCCTAAAAAGTTCGGTTACGTCTTTTAACGTACTTCTGGGAAAATACGAAATTATATTCCGCATAAAAAAATTATTTCTGCTTAAATTTTCAACGGCATGATGATATAAACATAGTCATCTTCTTTTACCGGTTTAATCATTGCCGGCGAAGCCTTGTCGTTAACAATTATGTTAACCTTGTCGTCTGTTATATACGTCAAGACGTCTAAAAGGTATTGAGCGTTAAGGGAAATTTTATTGTTCTCGCCCTCTATTTTAATCGAAACCTCGGCTTTTTCTTCTCCCACCTTTGTCTCCTCGGAAGAAATTAAAAGCTTGCCGTCGTGGGTGGCGCTTAGTTTAATGCTATTATTGTTCTCTCTGGCAAAAAGGCTCACCCTTTTCAAAACCAGCGAAAGGTCCTCTACGGAAACCTCTATTTTTGTCTTACTTTCTTTTGGAATAATTTTTTCATAATCCGGGAATTTGCCCTCGATCAGCCTAGAAATAAGCTCAACGCCATCTACGGTGAAAAGTGCTTGATTCTTAGAAATGTTGACCTTGGCTTCTTTTCCTTGGGCCTTGCCTATAATCTTAGACAACTCAATCATTGTTTTAGCGGGGACGATACAAGAAAACTGCTCGTCTGGGGGTTTAAGTGTGTCCATCGTCTTTTCGGCCAACCTATAACTGTCTGTTGCCACCAGTTTTATTTTTTTCTCGTGGGTTGTTAATAAAACCCCGGACAAAACCGGCCGCGAAGTGTTTAAAGATGAAGCGAAAACTGTTTCTGTTAAAGAGTCGTACAGTTCGTTAATTTTAACGGTAAAGGTTTGTCCTTTTTCTACTTTTGGAATTAATGGAAACTCGTCTGCGCTTATACATTTAACCTTGGTGCTAGAACTGGAAGAATTAATTGATAAACTTACCCCCTCGGACACACCAAGCTCGACTTTTTCGTCCGTTAACAGGGCTAAATAACTACCAATAAGTTTTGCGGGAGCTGTTATACTCCCTTCGCTCCTAACGTCGGCATCGATTACGCAACTTATCGCTATTTCAAGATTAGTGGAAGAAAAATAAAGCTTTTTCCCTTCGGCTTTTATTAAAATATTATTAAGAACCGGCAGTGTATTGTTTGGGCTGATCGCCCTGCTTACAATATCAACGGCGTAATTTAAATCACCTCGTGAACAAAAAAGTTTCATATATTTATCTATTTAAAGGCCCACGCCTATTATATGGATAATCAAAACCCTAGCAATACCATTTATAAAAAATATAATATATATTAAGATTGTAGTTGTTATAGGTCTTTACTTTTAAAGAAAAAAAGGTTTAAACACTTTTACTAAAAAAGGAGCATTAAAAGAGAAAAAAACAAAAAACCTCAAAACAAAACACATAAAAAATAAAAATTTGTGCAAAAAGTGTTTAAAAAACGTTTAAAATAGGCTACCTTGTTATAGAAAGGAACAAAGTGCTTTATAAATTTTTGATAATAAATCATGATAAACATCATCTATCTCTTTGTGGGACTGGCGACCGGCGGTTTTATCAGCCTGGTAGCCCTAAAAAGAATGAAATTCTTCGATATTGAAAAAAACAAAAAAACAGCCGAAGAAATGATTAACAAAAGCAAAGAAGACTCCCGGGAAATCATAAACGAAACTAAAAACAACATTGAAAACCGCGCAAGCGCTTTAAGGCAGGAATCTCTAAAAAAAGAAGAACGCCTAAACAAGGCGGAAACAACACTAAAGAACAAGGAGGAGATGATTAAAAAAAGAGAGGAAAGAAACAATGAAACACGGCTTAGGGCGGCCACATACTCCGAGGAACTCAACACGCTTCAATTAAGGATTAAAAATGTGGAAAAAGATACTCTGCAAAAATTGACACAAAAAACCGGAATTTCCACAGGCGAGATGAAGAAAAAAACCATCGAAAAATATCAAAAAGAACTAAACGAGGAGGGCACAGAAAGGCTGATAAAAAACGAAGAATGGGCAAAAGAAAACGCCGAAAAAATAGCGCGAAAAATTATAATCAACGTCCTGCAACGCCTTTGTTCGCCCACCTCTGTCGAAACCAGGGCGATAAACGTAATTGTGCCCAAAGACCACGTTAAGGGGAAAATTGTCGGCAGAAACGGGGAAAATATTAAAGAATTCGAACGACTGCTTGAGGTAGACGTCGTTTTCAACGATTTACCAAACACTATCAGTATTTCAGCATTTCAGCTGGTAAAAAGAAGGGTGGCGCAAAAGGCCATGGAGAAGCTGACAAATTATCGCGGAGACATTAATAAACAGGTAGTTCAAAAAGCAGTCCAGTCCGCCGAGAGAGAAACAGACGACGAGCTTTATGAAATAGGAAAAAAAGCCGTGGAAAAAATGCAAATAAAACATGCAGACAAGGAGTTTTTAAGAATAGTCGGGCGCCTTCAATACCGCACCAGCTACGGCCAAAACATCATGAAACACTCCATGGAGGTTGGCTGGCTTGCAGCCATGATTGGCAGCGAACTGGGCCTAAACGTCACCACCTGTAAAGTTGGCGGATTCCTGCACGACCTCGGCAAAGCCATAGATCAAGACCCAAACGTAAAAGATACACACGATCAACTTTCCAAAGAAATTATGGAAAAATTCGGCTTCTCCTGGGAAGAAGTTCACGCCGCCTGGACGCATCACGACGCCATTCCTCAAGAAACAGCCGAAGCAATGATCGTAAAAGCCGCCGACGCCATTTCCGCCAGCAGACCGGGAGCCAGACAAGAATCTTTTGACAAATATATTGAAAGAATCCGCCTGCTGGAAGAAACCGGAAGCTCTTTTGAAGGGGTAGAAGGCGCCTTCGCCATCTCCGCCGGCAGAGAGTTGCGCATCATTGTTGATCCGGATATTATAGGAGATGAACGGGCCCGCCCAATGGCTAAGAGCATCGCCCAAAAAATAGAAGAAGAAGTCACCTACCCGGGACAAATAAAAGTAAACGTAATCCGCAAAACCAAACACACCGAAATTACACAATAGCTCTATATGGAAAACAACGAACCGCCCAAGAAAAAACACGCTTTGGACAAAATTCTTATGGGAGCCGTAATTGGCGGCGCCATCGGCTCGGTTATCGGAGCCACTATTGCGCCAAAAAAAGGCAAAGAAACCAGAAAAGAAATAATCGAAACCGTAAAAAACACTGGCAAAAATTCAAAAAAATTCTTCCAAAAACTGAAGGAATTTTTCTCTTTTAAGAAAAAAAGGGAAACGGAAACAGGCCATGAACGGTCTTCAATTAAAAAAATTCCCACGGAAGAAATCGCTAAGGCTAAGACTCCAGACCGAGAATGAACCATGAAAAACCGGAAAAAACTAATCGGAATAATCACCACCATACTCGCCGGCCTGACCCTGGCCACCGGCCTCGGTTTCTATAAACATTCCCTTGTTGGCAAATTCCCCCCGGGCACACAAATCGCCAACACCGATATCTCCACGCTCACTTTTATCGAAGCCAAAAAACAACTTTTTGAAAAGGGCAATAAATACCTCGAAACCCCAATCACCATAGAAATTTTAGGCAAAAGCAAGAAAATAAAACCAAAAGAACTTGGAATAAATGTTTCTTTGGAAGAGCCCCTAAACACCGTTACCACCACCAGCCTGACAGAAAGCGGTTTATTAAACATTTTTAATTTTGGCACCAAGCAAAACAAAAGCCTCTTCGCCTTGGCCAATATCGACGACAGCAAGCTTTCCTCCGCCTTGGAAAACAATTTCAAGCTCAGCGAAATAGCTCCAAAATCCGCCTCCGCCTCATTCAACGACAACGGCGATTTTGTTGTCACCGATGGCCGACAAGGAACAACTATAGACAAAGAAGCTTTACTAAAAGACCTCAAATACTCCGCGCAAAATCTACAAAACAACACCATAAAAATTACTACCTTTAACCAAAAACCCCCGGTGACAAAAGAAGACATTCTGTCTCGGGAAGAAAAAATCAAAGCCGAATTAAACCAATTGATCACCCTGGAAGACCCCATTTATAGCGACGACTGGCAAATCCGCCTAAAAAAACATCCGGACTGGATAAACTTTGTTCCCAAAAAAGAAGTAAAAATTCCCGCTCTTAACGACACGATTTTCCTGGATCCCGCTGCGGAAATCGGCCGGACAACAGTTTCCCTGGAAATAAATCAACAAAAATTAAATCAATTTGTCGATGAAAATATTTCCAAATGGCTGGACCGACCATCCCGGGACGTAAAAATTTATACCGACGAAAAAGGCAAAATTATCATTGAAGGCCGGGGCAGTGACGGCAAAAGAGTTCAAAGAGAACAGCTGAAAAGAGCCATCGAACTGGCAGCAGAAAATGGTATCGACCACCTCGCCATACCCACGATAAGCACCACACCAAAAATCGAAATTTCCTTAGACCTTCAAGCAAAAGGAATCGTCGAAAGACTCGCCGTTGGCCATACCTCTTACTACGGTTCGCCCGACAACAGAGTATTCAACATTAAACACGGAGCCGAAAAATTCAACGGCGCCTTAATCGCCCCGGACGAAATTTTTTCTTTCAACAAAACACTTGGTCGCGTCGACGACTCCACAGGTTTCCGCAAAGAATTGGTAATCAAGCCCGAGGGCACCATACCCGATTTTGGTGGCGGAATTTGCCAGGTTTCCACCACTATGTACCGCGCTGCGCTCTTTTCCGGCCTACCGATCACCGAAAGAAATCAGCATACCTACGCCGTTAGTTACTACTCTCAAATTCTCGGCCACGGTCTCGACGCCACAATTTTTCTTGGCGGACCGGACTTGAAATTCAAAAATGACACCGGCCGGTCCGTTTTAATTCAAACTTACACCGAAGGAGACTACGAACTTTACATTGTTTTTTACGGCACACCTGACGGACGCCGTGTGCAGATGGAGGGACCCTATCTTTCCGATCACGTTAATCCCCCACCTGACGAAATCGTCGAAACCACCGACCTGCCCGTGGGCGTCACTAAGCTGCTTGAACATTCCCATCCCGGCTTCAGGGCCTTATGGTATCGTCACCTCTTTGACAAGAACGGCAAAGAAACCAAAGAGCCCATAGAAACGAATTACAAAGCCATGCCCGAAAAAACAGCGATCGGTGTCCGGCAGGACACGCCGTGAGGCGCTGTCACAGCCCCGCCGGAAGCGAAGCCGGACCCCTAAAAGGCCCACGCCCGTCCTCACGCCCCATTCGCCGCGCTTTCAATTCGTCTGATTTCCTTCAGCATCGCCAGCGCCGCCTTATTTCCCGCATCCAACGTCAACAATTTTTCCAGACTTTCTCTCGCCGCCAAATAATTCCCCGCCTCCACCTGCAAATCCGCCAATAAATACAAAAATTCCAGATTTTCCTGTTCTATTTCCAGGGCCTTATTCACTGCGATAATAGCATTTCCCAATTGTCCCAGAGCCTTGTAAACCTGCGCCAGACTTACAAATCTTTGCGGACGCGAAGGATCCAGGTCCACCGCTGTCTGATAGGCGATTTTAGCATTTTCAAAATCACTTTGCTGATAAAGCGTCAACCCCCAATGGCTGTAATGCACGGGATCCTTGGTTTGCTCGGCCAATTGTTGAAAAAGCGCCGCCGCCGCGCTGTACATTTGTTTCTGCAAATACAAAAGAGCCAGCCTCTGCTGTGTTTCCGGATGTTGTGCATTGATAGACAACGCCTGCACAAAACATTTTACCGCTTCCTCGTCTTTACCGGAACTTATCAAAGACTCGCCACGCTTGCACAAAGATTCCACCTCGTCTTTTTGCTCGCGCGAAAGACGAATTTTTCTTTCCTCCTCGGACTCTTCCGCTTCCTTGGCAGCTTTTTCGGCCTCCGCCGCTTCCACCGCCACTTCCTGCACCAGCTTCTTTTTGTTGGCAAAAACACGATGCATAAAAACCCCAACCACCACTGCCGCGCTAAAAAAAATTGCAAGATAAGTCCACATAAAAATTATTTTAAAACTTTTTCTACTTCTTCCACTTTTACGACAGTAGGCTCACCACCCTGCACTAAAACTTTTATTTTTTGGTTCAAAATATCCACAGCAATCACCGTTCCCTCACCAATTTTTTTTAACTTAACTAGCGCTCCAATTCGCGGCACCGTCTTGCGTAAATCACGATAAGACTCCACTTCATATTTAAGACAACACAAAAGCTTTCCGCAAGCGCCGGAGAGCTTGGAGCTGCCCTTACTTTCCAGGGCCTGCATGCGCACCATTTCCATGTTGATACTTTCCAGCTTTCCCAGCCAGGTGCTGCAACACAGCGGCCGCCCGCATTTTCCAAAACCGCCAATCATCTTCGCCCTGTCACGCGGGCCGATTTGTCTCAAATGAATTTGTTTCTGTAAAACCTTCGCCAATTCTTTTACCAGTTCTCTGAAATCCACACGATCATCAGACGTAAACATAAACTGTAGCCTATTCCCGTCAAAAGAATAACCCGCGCGAAAAACATTCATGTACAAACCCAGCTTTTCCACCACGGATTTACACTTTTTTATGGCGGCACGACTCAATTCAATGTGGCTATCCACTTTTTGAATATCGTTCGGCGTCGCCCTGCGCAAAATTTTCGAGGTAAAAAGCACTTTGTCATCCTCTACAGCATCACGATTAAAATATTTCACCACGCCATATTCCTCCTTTTCTTCAGCATCTTTAAAGATCACTTCTTCCCCCACAGCCACCTCGGTACCCTCGTTGTAAGGAATCTCCACCACGCCGGCGCTGTATCCCGATTCTATACCTATAACCTTGGTTGCCATATTAAATTTGTAACATTAAATTTTCCAAAACCAGCCTGACATTGATATTCTGCCTTAAGAGCATAGCAGCCTCGTCGATTTTTGAAAGAGCTTTTGCGTAAATTTTGCCGCCGCCCTGCCTGCCCGGTTCCAGCATTTTGCTACGCAGCACGTGAGTCAAAATATTCATAAAAGTTTCAATGCGCAGAGGATCTTCCAACATTTCTTCGATATAAGAAAAACGCTCGGAAACACTCCTGTAAGCCAAAAAATTCTGAATGTCATGATAAGTTTTCAAGTAATTGGCCAGGGAATCGGGGTGTTCCATTAAATGCACGGCCTTGCCGGTTTTTCCCAAAGACAAAAGGCTCACCGTCTCAATGGTTTCAGCCTCACTCTTCGGATAAAGCTGTTTCAACTTGTCGCGCAGATAAGAATTTGAAACACTATTGAATTTCACCACCCTCACGCGCGACAAAATCGTCGGCAAAATCACCCTCACGTTGTCGGTGGTCATAATGAAAATCGTTCTTTCCGGTGGCTCTTCCAGCATTTTCAGAAAACTGTTCGCCGCTTCCGTCCTCATGCGCTCGAGGCTTTGAATTAACAGAATTTTGTATTGCGCCTGGCGGGTCATATTCAACCTTTCCATGATTCTTCTTACCTCCTCGATTTTTATCGATTCGCCATTGTCCTCAAAAACCACAGTATCCACGTGACAGCCCTTTTCGACCTGCAAACAAGCATTACAACTGTGACAAAAATCATTTTCGCATTGAAGAATTCCGGCCAATTTTCTTGCCACGGTATTTTTCCCCACGCTATTGGGTCCCGCCAATAAATAAGCATGCGCCAAATTTCCGGAAGAAATATCGTTTTCAATTTGCGCCAGCTGTTTTTCGTGCCCGATTATCGACCAATTATACTTCATGAAATTTAAATTACAACCTGGATGTCCACACAGGCTCCTGCCTCACCAGCAAATCCTTCGCTTGTTCCGGATTGGCCATGAGAGCCTTCACGAAGCGCTCCAGCCTGACATTATTTTGCGATCCTTTCACCAAAATAACATCATTTTTTTTAATCTTATCCGCCAAAAATCCTGCCGCCTCCAAAGAAGTCTTAAAACTAAAAACATTTTTTTCGCTCATGCCGCCGGCCCTCGCCCTATCCGCAATCATTACAGCCAAATCACCCACCGTTACCAACATATCCGCGCACTTGGGCACCAGATCCCCGATCGCTTCGTGCATAATTTGCGTATGTTTACCGAGTTCGTTCATGTTCCCCAAAACCGCAATTTTTCGCTTATCCACTGCAATATCGCGCAATGTCTCCAGCGCTTTTTTCACCGCCTCGGGCGAAGCGTTATAAGAACTGTCGACAAGTACCGAATCGTTAATCGCCGGAATTATATTCATTCTTCCGGGTGGCAAAGCGAATTTTCCGACAGCCGCAATGGCGTTTTCAATCGTCATGCCCATCATCGCTCCGCAAATTATCGCCGGCATTAAGGCAAAAACCTGAAATTCCCCCAAAACATTGACATGAATATTGTAACGTTTGTTGTCATGATGCAAAATAAAATCCAGACCTTCAATGCCTTGTTTCAGCTGGCTGGCCCAAAAATCCGCCTCGCGATCTTTGCCATACGTCACCGTTTGCTTTCGTCCACGTTTTTTCGCCAACGTAGCGAGCAAATCGTCATCTATATTCAAAATTGCCACCCCATGCTCGCGCAGCGCCTCCACCAACTTATTTTTTTCTGTAAAAATTTCTTCCAAATTGGCGAATTGATTTTCGTCCATATGCACCGGAGACACACCGGTAAAAACGACAAAATCTGGTTTTACCAGCGAAGCCAAAAAATCCATATCTCCCGGCTTATCCACGCCAAATTCCAAAAGTAAAATTTCACTATGGTCTCGATGCAAACAATTAAAAAAACCTTTAACCAAAAACCAGGACCATTTTGTCGCCGAGGAAAATCCACTCTCTATATCAAGAATTGTTAACAATAAGCCAAAATCAGAATTCATATTTTTTTGCGTCTTCTTCACCTTAAACTGCGTATTAAGCACGGCAAAAATTGCCTCTTTTGTGGTGCTTTTACCGATTGAACCGGTTATGCCGATGATTTTCCCTTTGAATTTTTTCAGTCTGTGCCCGGCCATTATTTTTAACAGCTTCAGCACTATTTTTTTCAAAAACTTTTTCATGCAAAAAAAGCATTATTTCAGCCACGGCATATTAGCACAAAGCCAAAAAGAAAACCACCGAAGCTTGGGCTCGTCACGGGGAAGCTTTCAGAGATGTTACCCTGCATACCCTTTCCGCTACCTTATGAGCGCTACGCAAAACCTCCAGATCGGCATCTGCAAGGCCCTCGCTCCCGCCGCCATGGCGCTTAGATAAGCATTCCGTCTTGGCTCATCACGATCAAAAAGACAACCACTAAGACTATCACGATCGCCATCACTATCACTATAACAAAAACCACCAGAACGATCATGGCCATCGGGACCAGAAACCATATCAAATTAATTAAAAAGTCGGTTGTGAATATAGCATTCTTTGTGATCCAATGCAACTATGCTAAAATAACCTCACATTTTTTAAGCTCATTTTATGCAATTCCCAAAACTTACTTTCCCCGCAGCGCTCACAACCATTTTTATCCTGCTTTTTACCGCTTGCGGTAGCTCTCCCGTACGAACAGCTGCGGATTTCGTCATCAACAACCCCGCCTGTCAACCAAATCCCCAATTAACCACTTACCCCAATGATCTAACCATGAAAACCAAACCCGAAGCCGGCGACACCATCGCCACTCTCGAAACAAATTACGGTGATATCCACATACTGCTATACACCAAAGAAGCTCCCGAAACGGCCAAAAATTTCATCGAACTTTCCAAACAAAACAAATACAACGGCACAATTTTTCACAGGGTAATCGACTGTTTTATGATTCAGGGCGGTGATTTTGAAAAGAGAAACGGCACAGGCGGCTATTCTTACAAAGGCCCCGGCGCCAAACTGCAAGACGAATTCGGCAAGGGTTTGAAAAATGTCCGCGGCGCGGTTTCCATGGCCAATTCCGGCCCAAACACCGGTGGCAGCCAATTTTTCGTGGTGCAGGCGGATTACGGCACGCCTTGGCTTGACGGCAAACACGCCGTTTTCGGCTTTGTTTACAACGGAATGGGGGCGATCGACAAAATTGCCAAAGTCAAAAAAGGCGGAAACGACAAGCCGGTGGAAGACATAATTTTGCAGAAAGTGACAATTTCACAATTTAAATAGGTAAACTTAGGGGTCAACAAAAAACACTTAGCGCTTCATGCTAAATAAAAATTCGCATAAGAATCTGTGCGTACGCACACTTTTACCTCTCGAAAGTACCACTTTTCATTGATACTTATATCCCCCAACAACTTAATGGCCACAACCTCCAATAAACAAGCCCTCCTCCTCGTTTCCGGTCATGTGCAGGGAGTGTTTTTTCGCGCGCACGCCCAAGAGGAAGCCACTCGCCTCGACCTTACCGGCTACGCCCGCAATCTCCCCGACGGCCGCGTAGAAATCCTCCTCCAGGGCGCGGAAGCAAAAATTCAAATGTTTATTCAATGGATTGAAAGCCTTGGACGGGACGCCAAAAACGGCTTCCTCAAGGCAAAAGTTGATCAAATAAACACCGTATGGCAGCCGATCACAAAAAATTTAAAAAATTTTGAAGTTTTTTAAAATTTCTTTGACCCAGGCCAGCCCCGTCCACCTTTTTGCTACACTCCTCACAAATTTTCAACACAGCCTTTTTTCGCGAACACTTGGCGCAAAAACCCTGTTCATTCCCGGGTTTATTCGGCAAAACTTTAGACTTTGCCAAATCACTCTGCTCAATAATCATCTGAAAAGTTTCGTTCCAGCTCAGCGCCTGTTTCGATCGTTTTTCCAATCTTTGTTTGGCCAGTCTTAAGTCAAATTCCACCTCTCTGCTTGCAGGAAAAGAAAATCTTACCGGCGGCTCAAAAGAACCAAAGACCTGTACCAAATTCGGCCGAGAAGCTGTTTGGCCAGGCCCTAGCCCAAAACGGCCATCCTGCCCGAACACCGCCCCCGACTCAAACAATTTCAAAAGCGCAGGCTTATCCTTTATTTTCGCATATAGCTACAAAATCCTATCCACCGCATATTCACTCATCCCCGCAATTTTTCCAGCGAATTCACCGAGAGAAACAAAACCTTTTCTCCTATGCAACCCACGTTTCGCCACTTCCGGCAAAAGTGCCGCAATTTCAGCCATCGATTCATCTCTCACGGGCTTGATCACCACCCGGTCACCATTATCACTCATATTTTTCTCATTACTAGTCGACGCACCAAGCCTCTCTTTGTTTTTATCATTTTCCATTTGTAAATTTTTAAAATTAACCATCTTCGTCCGCACCCTACCACACCAAACTTAAAATTTTCCTAAAATAAACTTAAAAAAATTCTAAAATTTCTAAAATTTGACACGAAAAAAAACCGCGCGGGTGTCCGCAAACGGTTTTCATTTTTTCTTTAAGCACTTTTTGCCAGTGGCTTCACCGCCGTCTACTTCATCGCCTCCTCCACAATTTTCTTGAATACTTCGGGTTGATTCACCGCCAACTCACTAAGCATTTTGCGATTTATCGCCATGTCCTTCTTGGTCATCGCGTCAATCAATCTACTGTATTTTACGCCCATCGCACGGCATCCGGCATTGATTCTGGTAATCCACAAACTGCGGAAGTCACGTTTCTTCAAACGGCGACTTGTATAACTGCGCAATCCGGCCTTCATCGTGGCATTCTTGGCCCACTTGAACGTGCGGCTTCTTAGTCCGCGATAGCCTTTGGCTGCCCTCTTCATTTTTTGGTGCCTACGGCGGGTGTTTACACCTCTTTTTACTCTGGTCATATAAGGAAATTAAATGTTAAATAAATTTTTTTGAATCGGATCGCCAACTCGATTTGCGTGACTCACCTCCTCACTTATGCTTTTTTCTCGACGTTATCAGCCTTTTTCACGCCTGCCAGCCCAGCGCCTACCTGGTGCCGATCGGCACGGCTCTTCTCATCCACTTTCACCACGTCCCCGAGCTGCGTTCTCCTTTTCCTGGTCATGTGAATTCTCACCCTGCCGGCCATCAATCTTCTAACATCCTGCATGTATCCAGGGAACACCTGAATACCGCCACGCATAGACTTTTTCTGCCTCTTGGACTTATTGGTGAGCAAGTGACGTTTAGCGGCCTTATTGAAAGAAACCGTTCCACCCTTTCTCACTCGAAGGCGCTTTTTTAATCCGCTGTGACTTTTGACTTTCATATTTTTTGAATTAATTTTAATTATTTTTTGGAGTAATCACCATCAGCATGGCATTCCCCTGTTTTTTTGGATTGTCTTCCATCTTCCCGAAATCCTTCACGCCGTCATAAAATTTCATCATTTTGGCCAAGCCCAGGTCCTTGTAGGCCGCCTCTCTACCCCTGAACAAAAGCGTCACCTTCACAGAATTTCCTTCTTTGAGAAACTTTTGCGCCTGATTGGCCTTGATTTCCAGATCATGATCGCCAATCTTAAAGCCAATCCTGATGCCCTTTATTTCCGCTTTCCTCTGCATTCTTCTATGCTTCATCTCCACTTTTTTCTGATGATATTGATACTTACCGTAGTCCAGAATTTTGCAGACCGGAGGATTTACATTGGGAGCCACCTCCGCGAGATCCAACCCGGATTCGCTAGCCAAAACCATCGCCGCGTCTCGGGACATAATCCCAAGCTGCTCACCTTCCGCGCCGATAAGTCTCACCGTCGGCACGCGAATTTCCAGATTTACACGCAATCTCTTAACTATATAAAATTGGTTAGCCGTAAAAAGCCCCAGGATAATAGGCAAAACTAACCATAAAGTCAAGGAATTTGAGCTGCAATCAAACCAAATTTTGACTTCCTGGCACAAAAATCTAAAATGAACACATGCAAAAAGTTGTCGTCTTGGGCTCCACCGGTTCACTGGGAATTCAAACTTTGGAAATTTTGAAAAAATATCCCGAGCACTTTCGCGTAATCGGACTTTCAGCAAATATACAGGCCGATTTATTAAAAAAACAGGCCAAAAAATTCAAAACAAAAAACTTTTTACTCGCGGCAAAAGCGCGTTCCTCCGCCCAAGCCTTAGTTAGACTGGCCACTTCAAGAGAAGCCGATATCATAATCAACGTACTCGCCGGCACCGCGGGCATAGCCCCAACTTTAGCGGCCTTGAAAGCCGGAAAAACGATCCTGCTCGGCAACAAAGAATCACTATTTGCAGAAGGCAAAAAAATCATGAAAATTATACATTCACAAAAGAAATTCGACAAAACCTCCTCCCTCATCCCTCTCGATTCCGAACACAACGCAATTTTCGAAATCCTCCAAAAATTTCCACACAAAAAAATTAAAAAAATAATCATTCCCTGTTCCGGCGGACCATTTTATGGCAAATCCACGGCTGCACTCGCGCGCGTCACACCCACTCAAGCTCTCAAACACCCACGCTATAAAATGGGCAAAAAAATTTCCGTTGAATCGGCCACACTTATAAACAAAGGTTTGGAGATAATTGAAGCTCACCACCTTTTCGCCCTTCCTTTAGCCAAAATTGCTACCGTCTTTCATCCGGAATGTCGGATCCACGGCGCTGTAGAATTTGAAAAAACAACACATACGATGGCATATTTTGCCAAACCGGACATGCGCGAGCATCTCGAAAACGCTCTCCGTCGCTCAGCCGGCCTACCACTCAAAAATTTAAAAATAAAAACTCTAAAATCCGCCGCCACCGCCAAAAAATTCTTGAAACCCCTCCGCCCCGGCGCCCTAAAAGGCCTAGCCCTCGTACTGAAAGTTTTCAAAAAATCCAAAAACTCCTCAAGAAAATTAAAAAACTTTCTCCTCCACGAAGAAAAAATTATCAAAAAATTTCTGACCAAAAAAATAAAATTCACGGAAATCTTCAAGCCGTGACTGCAAACTCCGACGATTTTCCAAGCTCTCTCCTCACTATTCCGCTCACCGCGCGCCAAGCTCTTTTTCCCACGACCTCGACCCCTTGCTCACGATAAGGATTTTGATGATCGGTATTTATCGTGTCAACATCGGAAGTATGAGCAATTATCAAAGCATGCGGATACTTTTCTCTGATCGCGGCCACTAATTGATGGCCATAAGCACCACCACCCAAGTCATTATCCAACAAAAAGACCTCCACTTTTAGCAGGTCCTTGGCCTCAAGCATTTCAGTCAAAGCCACAGGGCCATCAATAGTAATCGCTTTTCCACCGGCAGCTTCGATGGTCTTTTTGGTTATTTTCAAGATCGCCTTATCGTCATCTATCAGGCAGAAAAAAGTGCCGCGAGGAAATTCCATTCTTTCTTTTTCTTGTAAAATTGGCCTGGATCTTTGTGCCCTACCCCACGAACCTCTTTGATTATAAGCATCACTGATCAACCTCATATGCCCCAACATGGTATCGCCCTCAGCCTTAATTTTTCTTATCACGGCTATTTCCGCCTCAGGCAAAGTTCCGCGTTCTTCAGTGAAGTAAGGCCAACTAATAATCGGGACAAGATAATTTCCCAAATCATGCATAAATTTTTGTAAATCTTTATCGGAGAGATTGACATTCAAACGACCGTCATATTGTCTAAACAACCCATCCATTTTAGAAGCTCCGTCATATATCGTTTTTAAATCCGCGGCATCACTATCCTCGCTTTCACCAATGACGTAATCTTTGCCAGGAAAAGTAGGCGATGACTCCAAATCATTTTGCCATACGGCTATCAAAGAAACATAATAACCCACAAATTCGGCCAACACGGAGCTCTTCAAACCCTTTTCGATTTCCTGAAAAAGCCCCCGCCTTTTTGCAATCGCCTCACGCATTTCAGCTTTAAATTCCTTTGGCGCAGGGCCGCTGATACCATCGAAATACCCATATTTAGACTCTCTTACAGTCATTGAATCTTCTTCAGCGGTAGCCAAAAAGACCAACGGGATTTTTTTATCGGAATCTGTTTTCAAAAAAACATCTCTACCGAATTCACAAGAAGAGGTCAAAATTAACGCTACTCTATCAAGAAGATCCCTACGCATTCTTTCAAGAGCGACCTCAACCGAAAACACTTCCACAACTTCCGCGTTCGGGAAAAAAGAGCTCGCCAACCTTTTGCTGATAGCCGACTGGGTTGGGTCGCCATCAACCACAAGGATGGTGTTTCTGACAGGGTCATTTTCCCAAAGTTCACCAAGCTCTAGGGCAAGGTTTGGCTTATGGACATCGCTTTCCGAAAGGGGTCTATTAGACATAGGCGGTACAATAAAGCAACTTCGCCGACCTGTCAAGAGGAGTTTTGGACAATTCAACTAAAGAAGGCTTCCAGCCAAGAAAAAACACTTGTTTGCAAAAAAAACACAAAATGTGGCATGGTACAAACATGAACCACGTCATTATCCTCGCGGCCGGCAGGGGGCGGCGAATGCGACAATCGCCCGGCTATAAAATCCATCAAGACAAGCTTCTGCTCAAAGCCGGTGGCAAACCGCTCATCTACCATTCGCTGATGGCTTTTAACGATCATCCGGAAATTGATGCGCTCATTTTAGTGGTAAACAAAGCCAATAAATCCGCCATCGAAAAAATCATCAAGGCCTACACTTTCAAAAAAATCAAAAAAATTATCATTGGCGGACTCACCCGCCAGAAATCTTTTGCCAAAGGCTTTGAGGCTCTACGGAAAAACCTGCCAAGTGAAGACATTGTCATCGCCCACAATGCCGACAATCCTTGCATCAGTTCGGAAGAAATCACCAAAGTAATAAAAGGAGCAAAAGAAAACGGCGCTTGTATTCTCGGCCATTATCCAACCTCAACCATCAAAGAAATTAATGGCCGCCATATCATAAAAACTCACGATCGCAATCGTCTTTTTGCCGCAGAGACACCGCAAGCCGCTCAATTTGCAATCATGAAAAAAGCTTTGCGGAATGCAGCCCTAAAAAAACTGGAGGTGACTGACGAGGCAATGCTGCTGGAAGCCATTTGCCAAAAAGTGAGCTACGAAGAAGCACATGAAAATAATTTCAAAATTACCACGCCTGGAGATCTACAAAAACTACGCACAATTTTTGGTGATCTACCGGAAGATTTTCGGGTAGGATTAGGCCAAGACAGTCATGAATTTGATAAAAAAATGGGCCTCGTCTTTGCCGGACTCACGCTACCAAACCTCCCAAAATTAAAAGCAAATTCCGATGGCGACGTGATTCTTCACGCGATCTTTAATGCCCTCTCTCAAGCCATTGGCGAAATGTCTCTCGGGTTTTACGCTGATGATATGTGTGAAAAAGGCATCAAAGACAGCAAAAAATATTTGGCAATAATCCTAAAAAAAGTTCATCAACAAAAATTTAAAATTAACACACTCGGCCTGATGATCGAATGTAAAACTCCAAAGATCGATCCCCTCGCCACTAAATTAAAAAAATCTCTTTCCAAAATTCTTAATCTGCCAATCCCTCGCATCGGCATCACCGCCACCGGCGGCGAAAACCTCACCGCCTTCGGTCAAGGCCTGGGCATCCAATGTTTCGCGATAGTGTCACTGATAAAATAATATCCCCAGTTTTGTAAACAACCGCAAACCACTTGCCAAATTTTATAAAAATCCACGCCCCGGCAAAAATAAATCTTTGTCTGGACGTGATAAAAAAAACATCTTCCGGCTACCACGAAATCCAAACCATATTTCAGGAAATTCCTGAAATATATGATGAAATCACCATAAAAACCGCAAAAAAATCCGACAATTTGTCAACGAGTTTCGGCCCAAAAATTTCGAAGCAAAAACCACCTGTTCAAAAAAACAAAAATATCACTTTCCTCGCCATCCAGCTATTAAAAAAAACTTGCCCCAAAAAACTCTCCGGAAAATTCGTCTCCATCGCTATCAAAAAAAACATTCCAATTTCTTCCGGACTTGGAGGAGCATCTTCCGATGCCGCAGCCGTTCTTAAAGGTTTGAATAAATTATGGAACCTGAAAATTCCCACAAAAAAACTGCAAACACTCGCGGCCAAACTCGGCATGGACGTGCCATTTTTTATTATGGGCGGCACAGCGCTCGGCACACATTTCGGCGAAAAAATAACGCTACTTCCGCCACTGAAAGATATTAAATTTAAAATCTTCCCCGAGTCAACGGACAAATCTTCAAAAACGCAATCCGCCTACGCTTCACTCGACCTCTCCCTCTGCAATAAAAATTCAAACAAAACAAAACTGTTAATAAAAATTCTCAAAAAAAACAACGTCACAAAAAAAGCCCTACGGAAAGCCATTCTTGCCACCATCCACAACGACTTCGAAACTCTGACCACCCGCAAAAACCTGCCGAAACACCACCACCTCTCCGGCTCCGGCCCCGGTACTTTTACTGTTTGAGGCAGGAAAAGTTAAAAGACAAATTGTTATTGGACTCATTGGCTTCTTTGAAGTCGTTATCGGGATCCAAGGACACTTTAATTTCGAACGAATCAACCTTGGAACTCTTATACACATCGGTATATTCGCCACAAAGAGCTTTTAAATCAGAAGAAAAACCGCCTTCAACATAATCATTTTTTAGCGGAACATCGGAAAGATTAACTTTTTGAAGATTATAAGGAAAATCCTCCGCATAAAAAACATAAGATGATGCGCCTTGATGATAGCCCGAAGCGACCTTTATTCTCTTTTTGGAATTCGCAAGAACTTGGTTATCAAGATGCAGAATGATATTCCATCCATCCTGCTCAATATATTTTAGAGAGACATCGGTGAAATCTTTTGGATATTGCGCCAATTGTAACGTAGGACACGACTGGATTGCGGATCCATCCGGCGGAACGATTCTTCTAAGCGACCCTTTCAAAAATCCTCCGGCCGATGAAAAGGCAAAAACCACAATAACGACAACAAAAACACCAATCACCGATAAAATAATTTTTTTATTCATACACCAACACTACACTATTGTAAATTTTTTAACAAACATTTTTTAAAATTCCCCTCTGCCCTGCAATGCCTTGGTCAAAGTAATTTCATCGGCATATTCCAAATCCGCACCGACAGGTAGACCACGCGCGATTCTGGTAATTTTCACATCCATTTCCCGCAAATGTTTTTGAATATAAAGAGCCGTCGCTTCGCCCTCCAGGCTCGGATTGGTAGCCAAAATCACCTCGCGCACGGGCACACTTGCATCACCGCCCACATCAGCACCCGCCCGACTTTTCTCTATTCTTGCAAACAATTCCGCGATTTTCAGCTGCTCCGGCCCTATGCCATCTATTGGCGACAGTGAGCCATGTAGTACATGGTACACCCCCTTAAATTCACTCGTTTTTTCCAGCGCCACAACATCCAAAACATCCTCCACCACACAAATAATCCCCTGATCCCGCCCGCCATCACCGCATATTTTACAAGGATCACTTTCGGCAATATTCCAGCAACACCCGCAAAACATCACGTTTTCTTTGAGTCCCAACACGGCTTCCCCCAGCGGCGTTACCCTGCTAGCCGGCGAATACAACAGATGAATCGCCAGCCTTTGGGCCGATTTCGGACCTATCCCCGGCAGCCTACCAAGCTCTTCTATCAGATTCCTAACGGATTTTGGCAAGAAATTGGACATACGCCAATTCTAAAGACTACTTTTTCTTAAGACAACCCCAAGCCCAAGTCCTTATTGACAAAACCAAGAAAAGCTGCAAAAATAACTTTCGTTAAAA
>JACRIB010000038.1 GCA_016235895.1 Candidatus Peregrinibacteria bacterium
AAAGGTTTGACAACTTTTCCCTTACTCAATATAATCGCCCTGCTCAATCTGAGTTAGGGCGTTTTTATTAGCAAGACAGCCAAAAGTGGATTGAGCCAATATAATTTAAAAAGTCTTGCTAAGATGGGTTTATGGCAAAGAAAAAAATGAAAGCTGCTTCCAAGCATGGTCAAAGTGCCATAATGGAGGAGCTTCTAAATAGTACCGGTGATTTCGTGTTACCCGCTCCCGGTGTTTTGGTAGAAGGCGTGGTAACGGCTATCTGGAAAAATAAAGTTTTGGTGGATTTGGGTGGAGTGGCCACCGGTATTATCGCCGGACAGGAAACTCAGGATAGCACCGGAACTATCGATTCATTACAAATCGGAGACGCAATTTCCGCTTATGTTTTGGAAGAGGAAAATGAAGACGGTTTGGTGGTTCTTTCACTACGAAAAGCCAGTCAGCAAAAGACTTGGGATAAATTCATCAAGGCTTTTCAGGATGGTGAAGTCATTACGGTCAACGCGAACGAGGCCAATAAAGGTGGTTTGTTGCTGAATATTGATGGCATCAAGGGTTTTATTCCGGTGTCGCAATTGGCTCCCCTACACTATCCACGTGTGAATGGCGCGGACAGCGCGAGAATTTTAGCGCGATTGCAAAAACTTACGGGTATTCCGTTGTTGGTTAAAATTATCAACTTGGATAAAGAGGGAGGTAAGCTGATTCTTTCCGAGAGAGCAGCGGAGGAAGAAGCACGTCAGAAAGCGATGGGCAAACTCGAGGTGGGTCAAAAAGTACAAGGCAAGATCAGCGGTATCGTTAATTTTGGTATTTTCGTTACTTTTGGCGGACTGGAGGGCTTGGTACATATTTCCGAGATAGCTTGGGGACATGTGAAGGATCCAAATGATTTCGGCAAGCTCGGTGATGAAGTGGAGGTGCTGGTAATTGGCAAGGACTCCGACAAGATCAGTCTTTCCATGAAGAGGCTTACGCCTGATCCGTGGATTGAGGCGACTAAGAAGTATAAAGTTGGCACGGTGATTGATGGTGAAGTGAATCGCATTACTCCTTTCGGTGCTTTTGTTAAGCTGGATAATGAAATTAACGGCTTGGTCCATGTGAGTGAAATTTCCGATAAAAGTCTGGCTGACGCGGGCGAAGCCTTGAAGGTCGGCGACAAGATAAAAGCGAAGATTATCGCTATTGATCCGGATGAACATCGAGTAGGACTTTCGATCAATGCTTTGAAAGAAGAGGGCTCGGAAGGGCGCAAGAAAGGCAAAAAAGCGAAAGAGGAAGAAGACGAAAAAGAAGAGGAAGAAGAAGCGGTGGAGGCGTAAGATTAGGAAACGTGGTCTTTTTGTTATAAAATTGGTGGCGTGGAGTTGAATGTTGAACAAAAAAAAGCACTTAAGCACTCGGATGGTCCATTGTTGATAATTGCCGGTGCGGGGACAGGTAAAACGAGAGTCATTACTTCGAGGGTTTTGGAATTGCTGAATTCCGGGAAGGCTAAGACGGGCGAAATTCTGGCTATGACTTTTACCGATAAGGCGGCTAATGAAATGCGTGAAAGAATAGATGTGGCCATGCCGCTCAGCTATGACGATATTTGCATAAAAACTTTTCATTCGTTTTCCGAGCATATTTTGAGGGAGGCTGGAATGGAAATGGGTATTGATCAGGGTTATAAAATTCTGAGCCAGGTGGAGCAGTGGTTTTTCTTTAAAAAAAATCTTTTTGAATTTGAATTGGATTACTATCGTCCACTTGGCAATCCCAACAGATTTATTTATGCAATTTTAAATCATTTCAGTAAGCTGAAGGATGAACTGATTAGCCCGGAGGTTTATTTGGCTTATGCGGAGAAAATAATGGCTGAAATAAGGGCTAAACAAGCTGATAATGAACAGGAATTTGAGATTGACCCGGAGGAAGCGGAAAAAACTTTCGAAATTGCCAAGGCTTACAAAAAATATCAGGAACTTTTGTTGAGCAATAATTTTCTGGATTTTGGGGATCTGAGTTATTATGCCAATGAGCTTTTTGCGAAACGCAGTAGCGTTTTGAAGCGTTTTCTTGGCTGCTATAAATATATTATGGTGGATGAGTTCCAGGATACGAATTACGCTCAATTTGAACTGATTTTGAAGCTTGCCGGAGGGCACAAAAATATTGCCGTGGTCGGTGATGACGATCAGAGTATTTATAAGTGGCGCGGTGCGAGCTTGAGCAATATTTTGCAATTTGAAAAGCATTTTCCTAACTGTGAAAAAATTGTACTGACTGAAAATTATCGCAGTTCGCAAAATATTCTGGATGCGGCTTATTCCATGATCCAAAATAACAATCCGGATCGCTTGGAAATAAAAATCGGCTTGGATAAAAAGTTGCTGAGTAAAGCAATTAATGGTGACCCGGTTGAAGTGCATCACTTTGCGGATTTTGTGCAGGAAAGTTCTTTTGTAGCCGATGAAATTAAAAAAATACGTGAAAAAACCGGCGCAGACTGGAGTGAATTTGCTATTTTGGTGCGTTCAAATAGCCATACCGGGCCTTTTATCGATGAGCTAAAATACCTGGGAATTCCTTACCAAGTTCGCAATCCTAAGGGTCTTTTTTCACTTGATGAAATCAAGAATTTGATAGCTGTGATAAAAGTTTTGGCGAATCCATATGACGATATTGCGATGCTACGAGTATTGAAAATGAATATTTTCGAGCTAAAAATGGCGGAAATCCTGAAGTTGCTGAATCAAGGACGTAATGAGCATCTTTTTGATCTTATTAAGCCGGAATCTTCGGCTTTGCCTGGTATTGAAGACGGTAAGGAGAAAGTCCATAACATTTTGCTGGAATTAATTGAGTATTCCAAAAATCAAAGTGTAGGATTGGTAATTAACGAATTTTTACAGAAATCGAAATTACTGCATTATTTAATTGAAAAAGAGTGTTTTGAGGAACTGGAAAACATCAATGAGTTTGCCAAACAAATTTCAAAATTTGAAAAAAATAGCGAAAGCCGAAGCGTTCGAGATTTCATAAATTATTTGAATTTATTGGAGGAAGCCGGAGCTAATTTCGAAGGAGAGGCTTTTGCCGATCGTGATTCGGTACAGATTTTGACAGTGCATGGAAGTAAAGGCTTGGAATTCGATTATGTTTTTATTGTTAATGCGGTTGGGCAACGCTTTCCGAGCACCAGACGCAGTGAGCCGTTTGAAATTCCGGAAAAACTGACCAAGGAAATTTACCCTGAGGGAGATTTTCATTTGCAGGAAGAACGCAGGCTTTTTTATGTGGCCATGACTCGAGCGCGTAAGAAATTGTTTATTAATTACAGTGATCAATATGAAGGCAACAAAAAGTGGAAGGTTTCCCCTTTTGTGAGCGAGGTTTTGGCGTCGAATAAGGCAAAAGAAATTACTCACGCTGCCACGCCTGATGCAATTGAAAAATTGCGACAATATCGTGAGCCAAATAAACCAATTTTTGATTTACCACCATTTAAGAGCAATCGTTTGAGCTACAGCCAATTTGATACTTTCAAAATGTGTCCCTTGAAATATAATTTCCGTTATTTGATGAAGGTGCCAGAACCACCTGCACATGCGGCGAATTTCGGCAGCAGTGTGCACAAAACACTGAATGAGTTTTATTTGCTAATGAAAAATGGTGAGAAGCCAAGCCTTGAATTGTTGGAAAGACTTTATCAAAAAAATTGGATTCCTTACGGTTACGATAGCAAGGACCATGAGAAAACGCGCAAGGATCGCGGCTGGGAAATTCTGAAAAATTATTTCGAAAAAAATTCTAAGCCATGGGTTGTGCCGATGTATCTGGAACAGCCTTTTAATCTCAAAATCGGTGATTTTTGGGTGACCGGGCGTATAGATCGAATTGACCGTCTGGAAGATGGAGGTTTAGAAGTGATTGATTATAAAACTGGCGCGATGCGTGATCAGAAGGATCTCAATAAGGATCTGCAACTTTCTCTCTATGCACTTGCTTGTCGCGATATTTTGAAAATAAAGGCCGCCAAGCTCACTCTATATTTTCTCGAAGATAATCAAAAATTATTAACCGGTCGCACCGATGAACAATTGGCTGAATTAGAAGCCGAAGTACTAGAAACGATCAAGGAAATTCAAAATTCCAAATTTGCGCCAACTCCAGGTTTCCATTGTCAATTCTGTGATTTTAGGATGATTTGTCCTGCGGTGTAGTAAATTCCTATTTCCCCAGCGAATAATCCACTTCCTTGGTGTTGTTGTCCTTGCTTGTTTCGGCTATAGCATTATTTACATCAATTACGATTTTGGCTTTGCCGGCGTCGGGATATTGATAAATGGCTTTGGAAATCGGATAAGTGAAGCCGAAAGAATCGCCAGCGGCCATGGTGGTATAAGAATCAGTGTTGGAGAAAACTTCGGTTTTGTTGATATAAACGCTGTATTTAAAGGGCGTTTTGCCGTCGATTAAGCCCGGGCCGAGATTTTTTATAGTGGCTTTGACGCTGATATCGCCGCCGGCCTCTGCTGGAGCGACGACCACTAAATCCGCCGTGAGATCGGGTAATTGGGTCGAGGCATCGGTGGCGGTATTTGCTTGAGGCACATCGCGTTTGATCAGTTGGCCTTTTAAAAGATTTTTGTTCGAGCTTTGCAGGGTGTATATACCAATGACCGCTCCTAACAATAAAACTGTGACTAAAGCTTTTGTGCGGACTTCCATGGGAATGAGTTAAGATATTTTAGACGGAATTATTTTATGCCTCGATGCTTGGTTTGTCTATAAGTAATACATCGGCCTTGCCACCGCTTTCGCCTTCAGTGATTTTGTGAATGTCTTTGTCTATTTTGCCAAATTCTTTATAAGCGGAATTGTACATATTTACCGTCGTTCCCAAGCTGTTGCCCATTTTCTGCATATAGGCCTCGTAACTGCCGAGATGGCGGCCGAGATCGCCCACTTTATTAACGACATCCTTGATCGATTCGTTCATTTGTAGGGCTTTCAGTCCCTGTAAAATTGTCTGTAAGTAAGCGTAAAAAGAAGTCGGGGAAACGATCATGACGCCTTTTTTGAAAGCATATTCGATGAGGTCGTTGGCATTTACATTGAGCGAGCCCACTTTGTAAATCAGCAGATTGTAATAAATGCCTTCGGCGGGAATAAACATGATGGCGAATTCGGTGGTGTTTTCTTTAGGCAAAATATATTTAGAGGTCTCATCGATGCGATTTTTAATATCCATTTTAAACTCTTTTTCGAGCTGCTCGCGGCGTTTTTCGTCTTTTTCTTCCATGATTTTATTGTATTTCTCCAGTGAAAATTTGGCATCGATAGGGATGACTTTTTTATTGAAGAAAATTACGGCATCGGCGATGTCGCCATTTTTGAATTTGTATTGCAGTTGGTATTGATTTGGCTGGAAAACCTGACTCAGCAGCGCTTCCAGAAAATATTCACCGAGAATCCCTCTCTGCTTCGGATTTTTGAGAATATTTTCCAGACTTTGCATTTGAGAGGAAAACCCAAGGACTTGTTTGTTGGTCGCGTCTATCTTGGTGAGTTGTTCCGTAACATCTTTAATGAGTTTAACGCTTTGCTCATGTTGTTTTTGCAAACTATTGGAAGAATGTTCCTGACTTTTGGCTATTCTTTCCTGGATTTTGTCGAGTTCGCGGCGATGATTCTGGCCGGTTTCACGAATTTCCTTACGCAGCGATTCGACATATTCAAAAAAAAGCTTATTTTCCTTTTCGCCGCTCGGACTCTGGTTTTTCTGCTTAAAGATGAGAAAAATCACTGCTCCCAAGATGCCAATGCCTATAATGATTACCAGATTTTCCATAGTTTAAGACTAAATGATGTTAAGAAAATACACCATCTCTCCTTTACTTTGAAATGATTTTTGCGTAGACTGCAAACGCTTTTTGTTGTGTTTATAAACAAATTCAATGTCTACAAAAATAGCCGATTTGGCTGAACAGCTCGGTATCACGCTCAAAGATTTGAAGAGTAAATTGGGTGAACTTGGCGTGAAAGTAGCGCCGAGGGCGCGAGTGATTGACGATGAAATCGCGACTTTGGTGAAAGATGAACTGAAAGCCAAAAAGCAGGAAGTGCAAAAGGAAGAAGCTTTGATAGACTTGGAAAAGGGTCCGGAAGATATCGCGGAAATTTATGACGAAATTATTGCCGAAAAACAGGAGCGAGAAATTGTTAAAAGTCAGCGTAAAAAAACTGCGGGTAAAGATACCGGAAAGGATAAAAAATCGGTATATGTGGCTCCGATTCCGGTGGTGGTCGCTCCGGGCGGAATAGTGGAAATTCCCGATGTAATTACCGTGAAAGAATTCGCGGAGAAAACCGGTATCAAGGTGGCTAAAATCATCGGTGAGTTGATGAAAAATGGCATTTTGGCCAACATAAATCAACAAATCGATTTTGATACGGCGCAGATTATTGCCGATGACATGGGTGTGAAGCTTAAGAGAAAGAGAGTGGCGGCCGAGGCTTCGGAATTTATGAGTGGAGATATTTCCAATTTGATTAAAGAAGATGATCCGAGTTTGCTGAAAGAGCGTCCACCGGTTGTTTGTGTGATGGGTCACGTCGATCATGGCAAGACCAAGCTTTTGGATGCGATTCGTGAAACCAATGTAGTGGCCGGTGAATCAGGTGGAATTACACAGCATATCGGCGCTTATCAGGCTGAGAAAAAAGGAAAATTGATCACTTTTTTAGATACTCCCGGTCATGAGGCGTTTACTTCTATGCGCGCGCGCGGCGCGAAGGTGACGGATATCGCGATTTTGGTAGTGGCGGCGGATGAAGGCATGAAGCCACAAACGATCGAGGCTCTGAATCATGCCAAGGATGCCAACGTGCCGATTATTGTGGCCTTAAACAAAATGGATAAGCCCGACGCTAATCCGGAAAGAGTAAAGGCGGAATTGGCCGAGCATGATTTGTTGCCGGAGGAATGGGGTGGAAAGACCGTGGTAGTGCCGGTGTCGGCAGTGACAAAACAGGGTCTGGATACTCTGCTGGATATGATTCTTTTGACGGCGGAAATGATGAATTTGAAGGCGAATCCTGATCGTGAAGCCGTTGGCACGGTGGTGGAAGCGCATTTGGATCATAGCTTGGGTCCAATCGCGACGGTTTTGGTGAACACCGGTACTTTGAAATTGATGGATAATATCATTGTTGGCAGTACTTTCGGGCGCATTAAGTTGATGAAAGATCCAGCTGGCAAGATGATAACGGCGGCGGCGCCTTCCGCGCCGGTCAGAATTGCCGGTTTGAGTGAAACGCCCAAGAGCGGCGATATTTTACAAGTGGTAAAAGACGACAGCACGGCGCGTGAACGTGCCGGTCAGATTAAGTTGTTGAATAAAAGACAATCAGAAGAACAGATGTCCTCAACCAATCAATTGATTTCGCAAGTGAAAGCGGAGAAAATTTTGAAAATTATTATTAAAGCCGACACGAAAGGCTCTTTGGAAGCCATCAAGCAGTCGATTGCCAAGATCAAGGACGAAGAGGTAGCGGTGAAAGTGATCCATAGCGGCGTGGGACTGGTCAGCGATTCGGACGTGATGATGGCGGCGGCAAGCAAAGGTATGATTATCGCTTTCCATGCGGATTTTGATTCGCCAAATGTTGTGCGCACGGCGGAGAGAGAGCATGTGGAAGTCAAAAGGTTTACAATTATTTATGATTTATTGGAAAATATTCGCAAGATTTTGAGCGGATTGATGGAACCGGAAGTGGTGATTGTGACTCTGGGTAGAGCACAAATTAAACAAATTTTCTTGACGAAAAAGAAGGAATTGATTCTGGGAGCGAGAGTGCTTTCCGGCAAGATGGAGGTGAAAGCGCGAGTGAGGATTATTCGTGGAACAACAGCAACCGATGAAGATAATATTGTGGGCAAGGGCATGATTGATTCGCTGCGAAAAGTGGATGAACAGGTACATGAGGTAAAAGAAGGCAATGAATGTGGTATCAAGTTCGTGGGAGACATGATCGTGCAGGAAGGCGATATTTTTGAGGCTTATAAAGAAGAAAAGAAAGAACGACGTATGTAATTTTAAGCTGACGCGGATGGAAAAATTAAAGCAAATCAAATTAAAAAGCTTCGTGGATGAGCGCGGCGTTTTGACGGCGATTGAAATGAAGGAGTATGTGGAATGGGAGGTGAAGCGGGTTTATTTTTTAACAGATGTGACGAAGCCGCGCGGGGGGCATGCGGTGAGACATGAGAAGAAGATGTATGTCTGCCAAAAAGGAACTGTGAAGGCGCGTTTGCATGATGGTGAAAAGTGGCATGAGTTTTTGTTGAACGGTCCGGGCGATGCGATTTTGATGTCGACGATGTGTTTCCGGGATTTCTATGATTTTTCCAGTGACGCTGTACTTTTGGCTATTAGTTCAGTAAACTATGTGCCTGGTGATTATATTTATGACTTGGATCAATTTATAAAAGAAGTAAATTCATGAAAATCTTAATTACAGGTGGAGCCGGCTTTATCGGCAGCAACTACGCGCATTATCGCTTTGAAAAACATCCCGAAAATCAGATTTTTGTTTTGGACAAACTGACTTACGCCGGAAATTTAGATAATTTGGCGGATTTGCTGGATAGCGAGCGGTTTCATTTTGTACAGGGCGATATTGCCGATAAAAATTTTGTTGAAGCTCTTTTTGCCAAAGAAAAATTTGATATCGTAGTCAATTTTGCCGCAGAGACTCATGTGGATCGCAGTATTACCGGCCCTTCGATTTTTGTGCAGACAAATATTGTGGGCACGCATAATTTACTGGATGCGGCGCGTTTAAATGGCGTGAAAAGATTTCATCAGGTTTCCACCGATGAAGTTTATGGCGATCTCGGCACCAATTCCAAAGATTTTTTCATGGAAACCACTTCCCTGGCCCCGAATTGTCCTTATGCGGCGTCTAAGGCTTCGGCGGATTTGCTGGTGCGCAGTTATTTTGAAACCTACCAAATGGGCGTGACGATCAGTCGTTGCAGCAATAATTATGGACCTTATCAATTTCCGGAAAAACTGGTGCCATATTTTTTCAAATTAATTTCGGAAGGCAAGCCGGTTCCCGTTTATGGTGATGGACAAAATGTGCGTGATTGGCTCTATGTCATAGATCATTGCCGGGCGATTGATTTGATTTTGGAAAAAGGTCGACTGGGTGATGTGTACAATGTTGGTGGAAATAATGAGCGTACGAATCTGCAAATTACACAGTTTTTATTAGAATTTTTAGGCAAAGATGAGAGCTTGATTACTTATGTTGACGATCGTTTGGCGCATGATAGACGCTATGCCATCGATTCAAGCAAGCTGCAAAAGGAACTCGGCTGGAGCCCCTCGGTAAATTTTAAAGAAGGCATTCAAAAAACTTTCGATTGGTATCAGGCGCACAAGGATTGGGCGAAAAAATTAATGAGCAAATTGGAAGAAAGGAAGCACAAAGTGGTGAGTAGTACGCCATTGACGACGAGTAGGTAATGGGTTTACAATAATGGTGACAGGTCGGTAGTAAACCATCAAAAAAGAGCCCCTACGTAATGTAGGGACTCTTTTACATTTATTTTGGTGGAGATGCCGGGAGTTGAACCCGGACCGCCAACTTGACAGGCCGGCAGTGTGACCCACCATCCCCAATTTGATAAATGCCTATCTGTTGTATCAGACAAACTTAAAATTTTATTAAAATTTTCCTAAAATAATTATAAAATAGTTAAAATTATTGTTGTTTTGGCTTGCTGACATAAAGTTTTTATTTTCTTTTAGTTTAATGTTATATTAGTCGGGCAATTTTATTTTTTCACATGCGCTATTCAAAATTTTTCGGGAAGACTCAAAAGGAGACGCCAAAGGAGGCGGTTGCGGTAAGTCATAAATTTTTGTTAAGAGCAGGTTTTGTACATCAGCTTGCCGCAGGTTTGTATGAATTTTTGCCGCTGGGTTTTCGAGTGCTTGCAAAAGTTGATCAAATTATCAAAGAAGAATTGGCCAAAAAAGGTGTGCAACATTTGCTGATGCCTCTCGTTCATCCGGCCAGCTTATGGAAGGAAACAGGCCGCTATGACAAAGTGGATGTGTTACTCAAATTCACTTCCGCTCGTGGTACGGATTGCGTACTAGCGCCTACACATGAGGAAACCGTCACTGATCTCGCGCGCAGATACATTCACACTTACAAAGATTTGCCGGTGGTTGTGAATCAAAATCAATGGAAATATCGCGATGAAATCAGAGCGACTGGAGGCTTGCTAAGAACGCGTGAATTTCTAATGCAGGATGCTTACAGTTTCGATCGTGACAAGGCCGGTCTCGATGAAAGTTTTGATAAAATGGTAGCGGCGTATCACTCAATTTTTGCCCGCATTGGAATTCCGGTGGTGGTGGTAAAAGCGGATAGCGGCACGATGGGCGGTTCGGATTCTCAGGAATTTGGAGTGATCGCCGATGTCGGCGAGGATCGCATTATGCTTTGTGACAAATGTGACTATAAAGCCAATATTGAGAAGGCTGAGTCCAAGTTTGAAGTGCATAAACAAGACAAGGAAATGAAGCCGATGAAAAAAGTCGAAGGCAAAGATATTATTGGCGTGGAAGCCTTGGCGGCGCATCTTGGCGTGCCGGTTCATAGCACTACGATGACGCTGCTTTTCCAGGCCGATAAAGAAATAGTGGCTGTGATGATGCGCGGCGATTACCATGTCAGTGAGACGAAATTGCGCAATTATCTCGGTTGCAAAAATTTGAATTTGACCACTCCGGAAGTTGTGAAAAAAATTACCGGTGCGGAAGTCGGCTATGACGGTCCGGTAAATTTGCCGAAGGGTATACGAATTGTGGCTGATTTAAGCTGTAAAGATCGTATTAATTTTGAGGCGGGTGCCAATGAAACACATTTCCATAATTTGAATGTGAATTTTGAGCGCGACTTCCCTACTCCGGAATTCGCCGATATTCGCGAAGCCAACGATGGAGATATTTGCGCGAGTTGCGGCAAAGGAAAATTGCAGGTGAAAAATTCGATAGAATTGGGCCATGTTTTCAAACTTGGAACTTGTTATTCCGAGTGGATGAAAGCCAATTTTGTGGACAATGATGGCAAGAGCAAGCCAATAGTTATGGGCTGCTATGGCATAGGTATTTCGCGTTTGATTGCCGGAATTGTGGAGTCTTCGCATGACGAAAAGGGAATTATTTGGCCGAAAACAGTAGCGCCGTTTACGGTGGAATTGATTTCGCTTGGGAAAGACGAGGCTGTTTTGAAACGAGCAAATGAATTGTATGAAGAATTGCTCGAGGACGACGTGGAAGTTTTATATGATGACCGCGATGAGAGTGCCGGATTTAAACTGAATGATGCGGATTTAATTGGTATTCCTTTGAGAATTTTGATCAGTTCGCGCACTTTGGAAAAAGAGAGCGTGGAATGGAAAGAGCGCAGTGAAAAAGAAGCAAAGATTGTCAGCTTGAAAGATTTGAAAAAGAATTATGAAAATTTTATTGCTAGGTAAATCGGGCATGTTGGGCTCGTGCTTTATGGATTTTTTCGTTGGAATGGGAGGGCTGGAATTACACGCTTTCAGTCATGCTGAATTGGATGTTTGCGATTATCAAAAATTGGCGAAAAAATTTGTTGAAATCAGGCCGGAGCTGGTTATAAATTGTACGGCTTATACGGCCGTAGATGAGGCGGAAAAAAATCGTGATTTGGCTTTTAGGATTAATGCGGGAGCTGTGGGTGAATTGGCAAAATTGTGCAAAAAAATTGATGCTGTGCTGATTCATTTCAGTACAGATTATGTTTTTGATGGACGGAAGGCAGATGGATACAAAGAAGACGACCTCACCGGGCCGATTAATGTCTATGGTGAATCAAAATTGGCTGGTGAAAAATTGCTCAAAGAAAACTTACAAAAATTTTACTTGATCCGCACTTCTTGGCTCTTTGGTAAAAATGGTAAAAATTTCGTTGATACAATGCTGAAATTTGGTGAAAATGCTGTGAAAAATAATACTGAGTTAAAAGTGGTAAATGACCAGATTGGTTCTCCTACTTACACTCATGATTTGGTGAAGGCGGTGATTGGAAATTTTGTTGAAAATAATAGCAAATTACCTTTTGGAATTTATCATCTGACAAACTCCGGTATCTGCAGTTGGTATGATTTTGCAAAAAAAATCTTTGAAATAAAAAAAATGTCAGTACGGATTTTGCCTGTAACTATAGATCAATTTCCCAGAACGGCAAAAAGGCCGAGTTACTCAATACTTTTGAATAGTAAACTTCCAGCTTCTAGGCCATGGAGTGAAGCAGTGGAAGCCTATTTGGCGTAATTTATATTTTAGCTTTCTCTTCAAGCTTTTTTATTCTATTTTCGTGTTTGGCAACCGTGTCATCCAGGTCGACAAACTGACTTTCGAATAATAAGCGGTTTTGGCGAGCTTCACGTATTTCCTTGAGTGAGCCGTCGTATTTGTGAACCCATTCAAGGAATTCTGCTCTAGGAAGCATTTTATCCAGCCTATCATGAACTTCTCTAAATTCACCGTCCAGGTAAAGCATAAATTGTCGAAAGCTATTACCCATATCTGATCGGAACTCTGATCCTACTCTTGCAAATCCTGTCTGCATCTCTCCTCTCACATTACCAAATTCTGCATCTACTTTTGCGAATCCTTCCTGCATCTCTCCTCTCACATTCGAGAATTCTCCTTCCATAAATTGAAAGCCCTCTTCCATGCGTTTAAGGAGCTCGTTTGTAGTGACCTTCTTTTGTGATTTACTTTTTTTCATATTTTTTGGGTTTATAAAGTAACTTTTACAATTAATTTTTGCCAGCGTAATCGCTGTACAAAATTTCTATTGCTGACAAATTAATATTCCCCAAACTTAAAATTTTCTTAAAATCTGTCTATAATGCTAAAAAGGCCCCAGTTTTTCTTGGGCAGCTTTTGAATAAAGATTGGAATAAAGCCGAAAAGGGTGTTTAAGTTTTGACGCTACATCAAACCAATAACAACCCTTTTCAACATGTACAAATATATCTAAGATTCAATCAAA
>JACRIB010000043.1 GCA_016235895.1 Candidatus Peregrinibacteria bacterium
AAGTTCAAAAAGAGCTGCAAACAATAATCGATTTGGCACTCGCAGACTTCAAGTACCTCAATACCTCGGAATACTGCAAAAATTTTAGTGCTGAAGCGGAAGTACAATATTACCTCATGGGACACATCGGAAACATTTTACAAGTTGCCACAGATCGCAAAATAAACCTGGAAAAACACCTGACCGCCAACAATAATATATTCGATCCCCAACAATATCCCTACATGCAATTACGGCATGTGGAAGCGGGAGAAGCCTTCGGTACCGGCATGACCGATTTGAATCTCGGCAAAGTCCAGCAAACGCTGGACGGATTACACATTCTCGCCGAAAGATTACGCATTCTCCAAAATCATCGGTTGAATGAAAAACGCCACGCCAGAGACGGGGAACTGGCGAAAGACACAAGTATTCCTACTCTACCTAGAGCCCCAAGAGCCAAACGTCCAATCGGCCTTGGTTCTTCAAGAGAAGTTGCCATGGAAGAATGGCTGGAACCGCCCGCACCCTTCATTGAAAAATTGGAAAAACTTCAGGCTCTAACAAAAGTCAATGAAGCCGTCGAGGTTTTCCTGGCAATAAATCGGGACCATCCGGAATTGGCGAATGATACGCAAAATGCCTATCAGGTTATTGGCTTAATGGGGCACATAATCCGGTCAGCCCTTGAAAGTGGATTGCAACCGGACGAAAGAATATTTGATGAAAACAAATGCCTTTACGCAAAAATCTCCGTCCTGAAAGCGGCCTATGATTTTGCCCAAAAAGTTTACGACCAAGGCGACAAATTTGCAGGTCAGGATATCAATATGGCTGAACAAAAATCCGCGGGAATTTTTACCTTCATGACAATTCTTCAGAAAAAAGAGCATCAAAAAAAGAAACAGGCCAGAGCGGAAAGGGATGCCGCCATAGTAGAAAAACGCAAAGCCTCTTAAAAATTCGTAACAAAAATTTGGTAAAAGGAGTATATACAACTTAGTCATTAATTCTTCATATATGAAAAAATTTCTCGTGAGTTTTTTGGCGGGATTTATTCTCCTCGTCAGTCAAAGCACAGGCGTCTTCGCTTTTTATTCGGACGTTCCGCAAACAAACCCCTATTACAATTCCATCAAAACTCTCTATGAACTGGGGCGTCTCCCCGTAGAACAGGACAATAAAATCCATCCAAATGACGCTTTAAACAAAGGTGAACTTTACAAATTGATTCTTACATATGGCATGGCCGATCTTTCACAAGATATAAATTTACCATACAGCGACATTGCCAAAGATTCCAAATACGCGCCCTACATTCAAACCGCCATGGACGACAAATTGATCAGAGCCCCAACGGAAAAAACAGCTTTTGGACTAAAAACAAAAATTACAAAGTACAATGCCCTAATTACCATGTTCAACAGTCTCGGCATCGGCAATTCCTATTTTTTCATAAAAAGTGATTTTCCTTTTACGGACATAACTCCGGATTCGGAAATTGCGCCTCTGGCCATGAAAGCCGCGGAGCTCAAAATTCTGGACCAATCCACCCCTGAAAAGTTTTTAAAAAATAAAAAAATAACCAAAGGTGAAGCCATCGATTATCTTTACAAAATCAAACAATCCAATAATCCGACTTTGACGGTAACCTTTAAAAATATCGATGAAAAAAACACTTCAAACGATTTCACAAACAATAAAAATTTCAATACTTTACTTGATGTCTGGTCAACTCTGAAAAACAAATTCCTCTACAAAGATAAACTCAGCGACGACCAACTCGTCTACGCGGCAATAAAAGGCATGGTGTCCGAAGCCAAAGACAAATACACCGTTTTCGATGCCCCTTCCGAGAGCGTAAACCTGATTTCCAAACTATCCGGCTCTTACGAAGGTATCGGTATCGTCATAGAATTGATAGAAAAAAATATTACCATCGTAGCGCCATTCCACGACTCACCTGCCGAAAAAGCCGGACTTCAAGGACAGGACGTCATCACCAAAATCGATGGCCAGAGTGTCAGCGGTTTAAGCCTCGAAGAAGTTTCCGCAAAGATCAAAGGACCCGCAAAATCCACCGTAAAAATCACCATTACCAGAGCCGGTCAGGAAAAAGAATTTTCCGTCACCAGAGATTCCATCATCATAAAAAGAGTTGACACTAAAGTACTGTCAAACACCAACGGCAAAACCATCGACTACATTTCCCTGGCCGATTTCGGCGACGGATCGGATGAAGAATTCACCAAAAAAACAAAAGATTTAATCAAAAACAATCCCGCCGGTATCATTGTGGATTTGAGAAATAATCCCGGAGGTTATGTGGACGCCGCCATAAACATCATCAGCCTTTTCACCGACCAGGTAAAAACGGCCGTAAAAATGGAATTCGTAGATAAACACGTGGAAGAAACCAAAACCAACGGCAACGGACTTTTGAAAAATTACAAAATTGTAGTATTGATCAATGAAGGCTCCGCTTCCGCCTCGGAAATAGTCGCCGGCGCCTTGAAAGACTTTGGCATTGCCACAATAGTTGGCAAAAAAACTTTTGGTAAAGGCGTAGCCCAAGAACTACGCACTTACAAAGATGGTTCAATTTTCAAATACACTATCTCCAACTGGCTCACCCCAAACGGCAACAGTATAAATGGACAAGGCATAAGTCCGGATGTAGCCATCGAAAAAGGAACGGATGCAAACATCGATGCCCAGCTAAATACCGCGCTTTCGCAATTCTAGAAAATGCGTAAATAATGGCAGATACGAGGCGTAAGTAAAATTTTGATCAGCAGTTTACACAAAGTAAATGAGGATCAAAATTTTGCTTACAACGAAGTAGATGCCGTTATCTACGCATTTTCGCGCTGTTTCAAAAGTTCTTCCGGATTTGTAGTCACAATCTTATCCTCCGTGTATGAGGCAATAATCTGTACCGCTACATGCTTCAAGCCCGCGAAGAAAAGACCCTGTCCGACGCCACTGTTGATCAATACATATTTTTCCCCTTCCGTGAGGTTGAAAATTTTGGCCAACATATCTACCGCCGATGGCGCCTGTTTCAAAAGCAACTGCATTGAAGAGTTGGTAATTATCGGCTTGCCGTAATCGCTCTTTACGAAGTCTTCCACATCCTGAGTAATTGTGGTCACACCCAAATAATATTTGCGCGCTCTCTTTACCAAGCCGAAAAGGAACTTCGCGCTATCCTCATGCTGCATCATCGACCAGGCCTCATCCACCACCAAGATTCTCTTTTTCATCTCGCTACGGACTCTGTTCCAAATATAATTCAAAATAATATACATCGCCGTCGGACGAAGCGCATCTTCCAAATCACGAATACAGAAAACCATCATTCCTCCGGCCAAATCCACGTTGGTAGGCTTGTTGAAAATTCCCGAATAGGAACCTGTCGTAAATTTAGACAATCTTTGCACCAGCCCTTGCGCGCCCTCCAAGGAATTCAAAATCTGATACAAATCTTCCATCGTTGGCGGCTGAAAAGTGGAAGGATCCACTACATCCATGGTAATGCCTTTTAGCGCATACACATCAATCAAAGCCTTATCCAGCATGCTCTCTTCCGCCGGATTCAAATCGCC
>JACRIB010000044.1 GCA_016235895.1 Candidatus Peregrinibacteria bacterium
GAGCCTCTTGTGGTTTTGTGCTATCGAAAGAAAACTATTCTGATGAATCATATGAAAAAAGAGTGAAGAAATATTACTCCCATTATCTCAAAAAATCACCGCGCCCGATACTGAAAATGTTAGTTTTTCAGCATGTCCTAAGCATATTTATCATTCCGAACTTAGCATCGGCCCAGGTTTACGGTCTGCCGGCAGGATATGAAAATATGATGCCACCCGATGGCAGCATTCCGGCTGGATATGAAAACATGATCCCCTCGGGCACAGACACGCAATTCGGTCCTCCCGCAGGTGTATCCGGCATGATGGAAAAAGGCTTTAAAATGCTCAAAAAAAGTGTGAAAAACATGCACAAGGCCACGGATCAAATGGACAAAACAATCACCAAACTGGCAAAAACGGGATACGACGCTCCGGTCGGAGTGGTCGATGCGCTGGCCAAAGCCAAAGCGGCCATTGCCATAATTGAAGCCGCCACGGAATTCAGCGATGAGGTCACCAACGCCTTGGACGATTTTAATAGTTTTATTGATTCATTGGATGCAAATATTGAGGCGATGAACATGCTCGCCAACTTTCCAAGAATTTTGAAACAGGCGGACAGCAATCTCGCCAAGTTGGAGAAAAATTTTGATAAAGTAAAAGGCAAACTCCAAAAAAACGGTGTTGATGTCGGCGATGCCGTGACCAATACACAGGCCAAAATAGACGCGCTTAAAGCCACTCTCGACAAGGCCAAACAATCCGCTACCACAGGCAAGGCGGAAGAAGCTTTTGATTCATTGGAAAATGATTTTTTCCCTAATTTGGAAGACTCATTTCAGTCGGTAGGCATGCTGGACGCCGTAAACAGCCTCACGAAAGGAGCGGTGCGCGCCATTGAAAAAGGAATCGCTCAGGCTGAAAAAATGGTCAACAAGGTTGAAAAACAAAGCAAAGACGTAGTCTCTCCAAGAGACATTATCACCAAATCCAAAGCCAAGCTTGATGAGCTGAAATCTCTACTCAAATCGAAAGATTTTAATCCGGACGACGCAGTTTCATTACTGGAAGAACTTGATGGCTACCGCATGGATTTCGAAACAGCCATGGAAGACATCACCGGGAAACCGCTCACCGGATCAAGTAGTATTTCATTCTCAAACGTGAAAGCGCCACAGATTCCAAAAGAAATTCGTAACGGATTTCCCAAAGGAGGCGGAGACAGCGGATTTGAGAAAATTGACATTGGATTTTAAAACTCCGTCACACTCCGCAACCGGGTCCGCCTTTTGATTGCGCGGGATTGATTTTTGAAAGAATCTGTCTGAAACCCGAGGAGCTTGAATAATTCACGCCCAGAATTTCCTGCGGCGAAGTCTTATCCCAGGAAGTGCCGATTTTTTCGAGATATTGCGCGACGGCCGGATAGGTGGCGGGAAACCAATATGAATTTAAGGTCAAAGCATTGCTGTACATTTCCTGTTCCGTAGCGCCCTGCGAAGCCATTAATTCCAAAAATCCCAGCATCGCCATGCCATGATTGCAGTCCGGAAAATAAGTGGAATTATCACAGCATGGTCTGTAAATATTTTGCGCGACCTTTTCCACCAAAGTCTGCTGGGCGGGAGTCAAAACGATAAAATTGTATTTGCTGTAATGATCCATGGTATTTCCTTTCGCCACACTCCAACCACCGGTCGAAGCGAAATTTTCCGCGCCACCGTAACGTTTATCCCGCATCGGGCCGGTGTCCAGAATCGAATTTTTGTTGGACAATCCGAGCGCCCAAAAAATATTCAACAAAAAGCCGGAATTTTCACCGGTGATCTTTAGTTTACCGTCAACGGTGCCGTAAATCAGACTTTTTTCATATACGTCCATACCGCCGCGCTGAGCATAAAGATTTTCAAATTTATCTTTGTCTATCACGCCTTTCGCGATCAGCTTTTGTCCGAGATCGCCCCATCTCACCGCCAATTCGGCCCCACCGACGGGATAGAGTTTTTCTTCCCAATCGACGCCCTTTTTAGCGGCAATACCGGCTTCACTTGTTTCGTTTGAAGCGGAAACGTTTTTCCAGCGAGGCGTTATTTCAATCTTAAACAACAAATTCAAAGTCAGGAAGGCCAGCAGCAAAGCAAAAGTTATAATTTGCCAGATATTTTTTTGAACATTCATGGGTTATTTGGATTAAATTATATTACCAATTTTTACAACAGTTTATGACATACGAAACCGCCGATTTTAATTTTGAATTATGGCTGTAGGAATAGAGAAATCCAAAGATCAGCCATAACAGAGCGAGCAGCCCCAGAGTCGGAATAAATTCACCGATGGTGGAAGTGGAAACCAAAAAATATCCCATAAAAAGCAGCGTCAAAAAAAACGGCAGTCTGAAAATATGCAATCTTTCGGGCGTCTTTTTTTCAACCAAATAATAAACCCCCACGACGCTGTTACCTATGAGCAAAGCGATCAAAAGGGGATTGTTAAACAGATTCAGCCAAAACAAAATCAGCAAACTAATCCAGGTCAAACCGATGCTCGCGCAAAGTACGCAAAGCTTCGATTTGCTTATCACTTTTAAAAAAAGCAGCACTATAAACGCAACCGTTATCGCCCCAAAAATTATAAAAATCGGATCTTTCATTTCAAAATTTCATATACTAAAGATACAAATAAAAGCAGTAAAAAGGTAATAATAATGCCCTGAAAAGGAATAAACTTGTTTTTTCCGGCTTTCGAAATTAATTTACTGATTCGCGGAGAAATCAAAACAATCAGCGCCCCGATAATGGCGCCAACCAAAAATTTATCTATCAGGTAAGTCGTATTCAGCCAGGTCCCATAATCTCCGGAAAGCGAGACCAGAACCGCGCTATTGTCATACATTAGCGGTTCCAGAGGAAGGATAGTGGTAAGAAAGGAGATCACGCCGATGATCAAAGACTGATGGGGAATATACTTTTTCTTGATCAATCTTCCGATCCACAAGCCTAAAGCTATCGCGAAAGCCCCCAGAAAAATTCCAATGGAAAACGCGCTTACTCCCAGCCACGCCGCCCCGATAGCCACCGCGCCGGCGCCGATTGTGCAGAGCGGACAGTGGGCCAGAGCCGCTTTAGGCAATAACACGCTGATTCCCAAAGCGCCCGCGAATAATGAAGCAAACTTTTTTATCATTAAAAATTTATTAAATTTGCATGAAAAGACCCCCATCTTTTCCATCATTGGTAATAATATCAATTACGAATGGTCCGGCTTTTGGTCCGGGCATTCCCGGCGAACCCGAAGGCATTCCGGCCATGCCAATACCCCTGATGTTTGGCTTTTCTTTTAGCAATTTCTCGATTGCTTCCATCGGAATATGCCCCTCAACGATATAATTTCCGATGCGCGTGGTGTGACAACTGCGCAAAGATTCCGGCACTTTATTCTCATCTTTGAACGCGGACACCTTTTCTATTGTTTCCTGTTGCAAATCCACGTCAAAGCCCTGCTGTCCGAGATATTGCGCGTAAAGTTTGCAGCACCCGCAAGTGGAGCTGGCGACAACTATCGCCTGATTATCTTTTGTCAAAGTCGCCAATTTCAAGCGGTTTTCACCGGTTTTGGCATTTATATTCCAAATAAACGTCCCTATCACCACCACTATGAGAGCGACCAAAATCGTTAACGTTTTTTTCGTCATATTGATAAAATTAAGAATTATTTACTTTTTGAAAGTTTATAAATATTCAAAATTTCTTTTTTGGCCTTGGCGATTTCCCCGGATTTTATTTGTTCCACGACATGGCGGGAAAGATGATTTTCCAACATCAAATCCTCTACCATGGATAAAGCGCTTTTGGCAGCCAAAGATTGCGTAATAATATCAATGCAATAATTTTCCCTTTCGGCCATTTTTTTTAAGCCCCTGATTTGGCCTTCGATTATTTGCAGCCTGCGGATGACTTTCTTTTTGATTGTTTTGTTCATGCGCCCAAAATACCCCAGGGGGGTATTGGTGTCAAGTACCGGGAAAAAACAACGGCTTATTCGTCGTGCTTTGGCAAATTGTTAATCGACTCCTGCACCGGACCCCAGCCCGAAGATTTGGCGCCGTACTGTTCTTGCTTATGCCTATCCATGGCCTCGCCCACGGTAATATCTTTTTTCAAACTCAAGTTGGCTTTCCCCCGTTCCATATCGATCAAAGGAGCGATACTGCCTTCGGTATCGAAACTCACTTCTCTTTTTTTGTGAACCAAAATGCCACCCAGCATCACCAAACCCGTGCCGATAAGGGCCAGAATCATGCCGAAAGCCACATTTTTATCAGCCAAATTTACCCCGAATTTCGGATGAAAATAAGCCGAAGACGTAAGAATCAGCATAAACAAGGACAAAGAGCTTCCGGCAATGTGAATTTGATTTTCTTTTAGCGGTAATTTTGGGGTCTTTTTTTCCAATAATTCAATGGCCACCAGCGCCACGGAAACCGCTCCGGCGATAAAAACCAAAAATCCGGCCAGATAGAGCGGTCCGGAAATTCCCAAAAAAGTCTCCCCGATATTGAATTTATCCACGTCATTGTACCAGGGCATAAACACGCTTAGGGCCGTTAAAAAACCACCAATCAAAAGAAGTTTTCTCGCGAGCGGCAACTTCATGAATCTGATCTTCAATGAATCTGGCATAAAAATTTTGTTAAATTGAATCTTGCAATTTTAAGCATAACCCAAAATGGGGGAATGTAAAGTTTCGTGATAAAACAATTGACTATTTGGATATTTATGGATATCATTTGGCTATGAATGAAATGATTAAAAAAATAGAAAAACTGCAAACAATAATTAATTCACACAAGCCTTTTTCAAACGAAATTCTTAGACTTTGGCAGGAAAAACTGCGCATAGACTGGACCTATAACTCCAACGCCATAGAAGGAAATACTCTCACCTATGGAGAAACAGCTTTTTTCTTGAGAGAAGGATTAACATCCGAGGGGAAACCTTTAAAGGATTATCTGGAAGCCAAAAATCACGCTGAGGCAATAGATTATCTCTTGGATGTAATTAAAGGAAACAGAGAAATTACAGAAAGTTTCATCAAGGAACTTCATGCCCTACTGTTGAAAGATATCCATTTCACTTATGCCAAAGTAAATAATGGGGAATTTATAAAAAAACCATTAAACGCGGGTAAATACAAAACTTTACCAAACCACATTCTAACGATCTCGGGCAAAATTCATAAATATACAAACCCAATTCATGTAAAAGACGACATGGAAGAGTTGATAAAATGGCTCAACAAAAAAAAATCTATGAACATTATAGAAAAAGCCTGCATTTTTCATTATAAATTTGTGGCCATTCATCCTTTCGATGATGGTAACGGAAGAATGGCTCGCCTGCTTATGAATTTGATCTTAATGAAAGCGGGATATCCACCATGTATAGTAAAAAATATTAACAGGAGAAAATATTTGGAAAACCTGGAAATGATTGATCTTGAAAAGAAATATCATCCATTTATTCAATTCATCTGTGAGGAACTTTTATCAACACAGAAAACAATGTTGGATATTCTGGAAGGGAAAAAAGATATGAACACGGATTATTCGAAAACAATGAATAGATACGACAGAGAGGAGAAAATTATGAATAGCATAGGGAAAAACCCAATTTCCATCAGTCAAATAATGGAAGAAATGCCACAGATCAAACGAGCGACTTTAAAAAGTGATTTAAGTAGACTTTTGAAAACAAAAAAAATTCAGAGGAATGGAGTTGGAAAAGGAGCTTTATATTTAAAATCATGAAAATCGCCATTGACATTCGTGAGGCTGGGGGCGAAAAGGCCGGCAAGGGCTGGTACACTTTCAATATTGTGCAAAATTTGCTCAGGCAAGATGAGAAAAATGAATATATTCTCTATGCCCGCGATGGTATTCCCGGCTTCGGAAATTTCAAAAATGCCCGCTTGAGACTTTTTTCCGGCCGCGGCCCGCTCTGGCACTATCAAGTCGCTCGCGACGTCAAAAAAGAAAACGTGGATATTTTTTTCGCGCCTTCGAGCTATATTATTCCGTCTATTCTTCCGGCGAATATAAAAATAGTGCTGACTGTTCATGACTTGGTCGCTTTTTTGTATCCGAATACTCACAATAAAAAAGCTACCATTATTGAAAAAGTACTGTTGCGCCACGCGCTCCGTCGCGCCGCTCACGTCTGCGCCGTTTCCGAAAACACCCGCAATGATATTCTTCAGCGCTTTCATTATGATCCGAAAAAAATAGATGTTATTTCTTGTGCCGCCGGTGAGGAATTTCAGCCAATTCAGCCGGAAAAATTAAAAGATTTTATTATGAAAACCAATCTGCCGGAAAATTTTTTCCTCGCCGTCGGCACACTTGAGCCGCGCAAAAATTATTTAAATTTAATAAAGGCTTTCAAAGAAATCAGCGATCGCTTTCCTGAATATTATCTCGTCATTGTGGGCAAAAACGGCTGGGATTATGAGGAAATCCACGCCGCCGTGAAAGAAAATTATCTCAATAAAAAAGTCCATTTCTTAGGCTATCTTTCCAACAAAAGTCTGGTAAATTTGTACAGCCTCGCGCGCGCCCTGGTGTTCCCGTCTTTTTACGAAGGCTTCGGCATGCCGCCATTGGAAGCCATGCAATGCGGCTGTCCAGTGATTGCGTCGCACACTTCTTCGTTACCGGAAGTGGCGGGGGACGCGGCGCTTTTGGTTAGTCCCGAAAGCCATCGCCAAATCGCCGAAGCCATGTTGAAAATCATCAAAGATCCTGCTCTCGCCATTCACCTTCACGAAAAAGGCCTACAACAAGCCAAAAAATTCTCCTGGGAAAAATCCGCCAAGAAACTACTGAGGATTTTTCAGAAAAAACATTAGAACAATTTCTTGAATTTTTCCATAATATCTTCAAATACGCTTGCCTTAAGCACTGCAATTTTCTTATCAACTAAGGATTTGTCCAAAGTAGCCACTTTTTGATACCTGACAAAAGAAACGACAGGCAACTCACCGGCCACCAAATCCTTATTGGTCACTTTTATTGAAAAATCATTGAACTGACTGGTCAACGACAACGCAATCATATCATGATCATGAGCATTTTCGTAAATAACCAATGCCGGTCTGGTTTTTGCAGCACTCAAATTTGTAAACGGAAAAGGCACTAATACAATATCTCCTGGTTTCATAAACTTTTTTTATTTTTATAAAATGAGTCATAAATATCATCTTCCTTGCAGTTCCAAAAACTAAAAGCTGTTTCAGATAGAGCCCCAAAATTTTCAGTGTCATCAATAGGTTTAATTTCCACCGGCTTCAAAATTATGGTTTTACCGCTAACCTCCAAGCCGAAATTTCCGGTTTTACAAAGATCCCGATATTTTTTAGGAATGGTAATTTGTCCCTTCGGAGAAACTTTTAAAATTTGCATCTCAGCTAATTGTAAAAAAGTAAAATTATTTGACATTTTTACTATATCATAAAATAGAATAGTAAATCAAGGGTAGCAGTCAGACTTAAAATTTTCTTAAAATAAACTTAAAAGAATTCCAAGACTTTCATCTGGAATAAGTAAAACTGAGTTGCCAGTAATTGGAAAAAATGTCAAAATAACACCGATAAAAGATACATCCATGACTCATAAACCCATCACCAAAGTAGGCATCATCACCAAGCACCACCTGCTGGAAAAGCCGGAAAATCTGCGTCTGCTCAAAAAGCTGGTGAGCTACCTAAAGTCTCACAACCAAGAAATATTTTTCGACACCAATGCCGCCCCTTTTTTCAAAAGCCAAACAGCCCGGAACGGGCCTATCAAAAAGTCTGAAATTCTCAAAAACGTGGACATGGCAATCACCCTCGGCGGCGACGGCACCATTCTCAAAACCGCGCGTTCCATTTCCCAACACAAAGTGCTTATGTTTCCCGTAAATCTCGGCAATGTTGGTTTTCTCACGGAAACAAATCCTAACAAGCTTTTCGCCACTCTCGACCTGGTTTTCGATGATAAATATGTGGTGGATAAACGCTCGCTTCTGCGCGCCACACTCTACCGCAAAGGCAAAAAAATCTGCACTTATCTCGCGCTAAATGACGCAGTAATAAATCAAGGCGCTTTCGCGCGTCTCATTACAATCGATCTGGAAGTAAACGGTCGCAGAGTCGTGAAATTCAAGGCCGACGGGGTCATTATTTCCACCCCCACAGGCTCCACCGCGCATTCTCTTTCCGCCGGCGGGCCGATCGTGCATCCGGGCATCGAAGGGCTCATTATCACGCCAATCTGCCCCAGTTCGCTTTCCATGAGGTCTATCGTGGTGCCGGGGACAAGACAAATTACCATCACTATTGAAACCGAACGCCGCGCTGAAGATATTTCCACCATTGGCCTAACCATCGACGGCCAGGATCCCTGCATGCTGAAATACGGCGATGAGGTCAAAGTCCGCCGCAGCCGCCGCTATCTTTACATCATCCGCACCAAAAATCGCTACTACAAAATTTTAAGGCAGAAGCTGAATTGGGGCGAGGAATAATTTCTATTTTTTCTTCAGCACCGCTTGCGCCGCCGCCAGTCTGGCGATCGGTACACGATAAGGACTGCAGCTTACATAATTCAGGCCGAGACGATGGCAGAATTCCACTGAGGCCGGGTCTCCACCATGTTCGCCGCAAATGCCGATGTCGAGATCGGGCTTTACGCCACGTCCCAGTTCCACACAAATTTGCATCAATTTTCCAACTCCAGCCTGATCGATCGTCGCCGTCGGATCGTTTTCCAAAATTCCGAGATCCATATATTTCGGCAAAAAACTTCCTGCGTCATCGCGCGAATAGCCGAAAGTCATTTGCGTCAAATCGTTAGTTCCAAAAGAGAAAAAATCCGCTTCCGGAGCCAGTTCGTGGGCGGTTATTGCCGCGCGAGGAACTTCGATCATCGTGCCAATTTTGTAGACGAAATTTAACGCAGCCTCCTTTTCATATTCTTTTATTGTCTCCACCACCAATTTTTTAAGCACCGTAAATTCCTTCACCGTTCCCACCAAAGGAATTTCGATTTCCACATTTACCTTCACTCCGCCAACACTCACGTCTTGTGCCGCTTCTACGATCGCCCGCACCTGCATCTTGTAAATTTCCGGATGGGTAATTCCGAGCCTGCAGCCTCTATGGCCAAGCATCGGATTTATCTCATGCAAGCCGGAAATCAGGCTCTTCACCTCTTCCACCGTCAGCTTGAAATCCTGCGCCAATTCTTTGATTTTCGCTTCTTTGTCCGGCAAAAACTCATGCAAAGGCGGATCCAGCAGACGCACCAAAACGGGATAGCCATCCATCACTTTGAAAATTCCTTCAAAATCTCCCTTCTGAATTTTTTGCAATTTTTCCAGTGGTTTCGCCCGCTCCTCTGCATCTTTAGCCAAAATCATTTGGCGCACCAAGTGAATGCGATCTTCCTCGAAAAACATGTGCTCCGTGCGGCAAAGTCCGATTCCCTCGGCGCCAAAATCAATCGCCACTTGCGCGTCCAGCGGCGTGTCCGCGTTCGTGCGCACCTTGAGAACCCGTACCTCATCGGCCCATTCCATCACCCGTTTAAAATTTCCAATCAACTCCGGCTCCTGCATTTCCATCTCGCCCAACATCACTTCGCCGGTCGTGCCATCGAGAGTAATCACATCACCCTGATTCAAAACCATATCGCCAATAATCAATTTTTTCGCGCTCACGTTTACCACAATGTCCGTGCAGCCCGCCACGCAGCACTTGCCCATGCCACGACACACCACCGCCGCGTGACTGGTCATGCCTCCACGCGAAGTGAGAATTCCTTGAGCATTATGCATGCCGGTAATATCTTCCGGACTGGTTTCTTTGCGCACCAGAATGCAATTTTCATGGCGATTTCCGCCAATTTCCACCGCGTCTTCCGAAGTGAAAACAATTTTCCCACAAGCCGCGCCGGGCGAAGCCGGCAAGCCCTTGGCTATGACATTTTTCGCCGCGCTTTTTTTCAATTGCGGATGCAAAAGCTGGCTCAATAACTTAGCATCGATCTTCAATAAAGCCTCATCACGCGTCAAAATTCCCTCATCAAACAGATCGCAAGCAATATTTACCGCCGCCTGTCCGGTACGTTTGCCGTTTCTGGTCTGCAACAAAAAAAGCTTACCCTCTTCAATGGTAAACTCGATGTCCTGCATATCCTTGTAATGATTTTCCAGTTTATTTTTTACGGCCACCAGCTCTTCGTAGACTGCCGCATTCACGCCTTCCAGCTCATTCAAACTCATCGGCGTGCGAATTCCCGCCACCACATCCTCCCCCTGCGCGTTCATCAAAAATTCACCATAAAATTCCTTGCCGCCATTCGAAGGATTTCTGGTAAAGGCCACACCCGTGCCGGAATCTTCGCCCATATTACCGAAAACCATCGACTGGATATTTACCGCAGTACCCTTTAGTCCGGCTACGCCGTGAATGGCGCGATAAGCCTTGGCGCGATCGCTCATCCAGGAATTAAACACCGCTTCAATCGCGAGTTTCAATTGTTCAAAAGGGTTTTTTGGAAAATCTTTGCCGGCGCTTTTTTTCACAATTTTTTTGAACTCGCCCACCAGATTTTTCAAATTTTCCGCGGAAAGTTCCGTGTCGTTTTTTACGCCTTCTTTAGACTTAATTTTGTCTATCGCCTGCTCAAAAAGATCATACTCCACACCCATCACCACATCGCCAAACATCTGCACAAAACGACGATAACAATCGTAAGCAAATCTCTCATTGCCGGTTTTTGCGATTACACCCTCGATTGTTTCATCATTCAAACCCAGATTCAGAATTGTATCCATCATGCCCGGCATCGACACTGCCGCGCCGCTGCGCACGGAAACCAAAAGGGGGTTTTTAGCATCACCAAGCTTTTTACCCATTTTCATTTCCAAAATTTTCAAATTTTTCTCTAATTGTCCGGCAAAACCATCGGGATAGTCGCCATCATTTAAAAACAAATGACACACCTCCGTCGTAATCGTAAAACCCGGAGGCACCGGCACGCCAATATTGGTCATCTCCGCCAGATTCGCGCCCTTACCACCCAAAAGTTCCTTCATCTCCTTGCCGCCCTCCTCAAACGCACAAACATATTTCTTTGCTTTTGAAACGGAAGAACTTGCAATCATGGCTTAAAATTTATTATGGTCACTAATTATACTTTTCGTGACTCTTTAAATCAACTTCTTTTCTTTAATTTTCGCCGCGATCCTGGCCAAAGCCGTAATAAAAGCGGCCTCACGCAAAATACATTTATATTTATCCGCATTAGCCTTCACCTCTTGCCAAGCTTTCACCATGATATCTTTCAGTTTGGCTTTGACGTCATCTTCTTCCCAGTATTTATTATCGGCATTTTGCAGCATTTCGAAGTAGCTCACTGTCACGCCACCGGCATTCGCCAAAATATCCGGTACCACCACCACGCCCTTTTTAGCTAAGATCTCATCCGCCTCCGGAGTCACCGGCCCATTGGCCAATTCCAAAATCATTTTTGCCTTAATTTTATCGGCATTTTCCGCCGTCACCTGATTCTCCAAAGCCGCCAAAACCAAAATGTCGCATTCGGTTTCCAAAAGTTCTTCATTGGTAACTTTTTTGCAGGTCGAACCATCCATGCCTTTCAACTCCGAAACATGTACGCCACAATCTACCACGCTGCCTTTTTCCACTTTGCAAGCCAATAAACCGGCCGGATCTATGCCATGAGTACAAACAATTCCACCTTTTGAATCGGAAGTACCCACGATTTCGTAGCCGTCAGCCGCCAAAAGTTTCGCCGCGATCGCGCCGGCATTGCCAAAGCCTTGAATCACCACGCGCGTCTTTGACGGCTCCATGCCAATCGAAGTGGCATATTCATGCAGAACATAACAGCCGCCTTGAGCCGTAGCCTCGCCCCTTCCCTTACTTCCACCAGCCGCCAGAGTTTTTCCGGTCACCACACCTTTCATATCTTTTCCCTGAATCTTGGAATATTCATCGGCAAACCAATCCATCATTTTTGGATTTGTATTTACGTCAGGCGCCGGCACATCAATCGCCGGACCGATATTCGCCGCGGTCAATTGCACATATTTTCTGGTCAATTTTTCCAGTTCTCCCTCCGACAAAAGTTTCGGATCCACGATCACTCCGCCTTTCGCACCGCCCAGGGGAATTCCCACCACCGAGCATTTAATAGTCATCCAGGCGGAAAGCGCTTTTACTTCCTCTTTGTCAACCTGTTGATGATAGCGGAAGCCACCTTTGTAGGGGCCGCAAGCATTGTTGTGTTGCACCCTAAAACCTTTAAAAATTTTCAAACTGCCATCGTCCATCCTCACCGGCAAACTCACTTCGATTTCTCGCTGTGGCACTTCCAGAATACTTTTAATTTCCGGCTCCAGACTCATGATTTTCGCGGCCTTTTCTATTTGTTTAAGGGTATTTTCGAAGAGAGACATATGGGGAAAATTTTAGAAAAATATATTCTCCGCAAAAATAGCAAATTACCAAACTAAAGTAAAATAAAGCCCAGACATTTCGTCGGGGGGTTAAAACAATCCCAGAAACGTAAAATCGATCGGTGGAAGGCTTATATCCGTATAGTACACTATCATTTGTCCCACAAAAGCGGCAAAAATGGGCACGGTCAAATTGTCATCAAGCTTGTGTGTCAGCACCTCAACTGTTGTCGCGACAATAGCCATAGGCACATAAACGACGGGAAATTGCGGCAATAAAAAAATACCAACCAGTAAATTTGCGAACAAACCAGAGAAAGAGCCGACCCAGGTTTTATGTCTATAAATCCTTTTTTTGCCAAAAGCACGGCCAAAAAGCGCCGCAAACATATCACCAAACACCGTCATAAAAGTAGCCGCGAGCGCGATCCAGTATTCAAACGCCGAGAAACAAATAATCGTGGAAGAAACCATGAAAACCACCCCGGAAATATTGTCTTTTTCTTTCCTTCTCAAAATATTATTCAGCCACGAAGTCCAAAATGAGCGATGTTCGAGCCTGATTCTCTCTATTTCCAGCAGCACCAGCAAAATAGCCGTCAGCGCCATTATGGCCACACGATGCGAAAAATGATTCAGCAAAAGGGTGTAGACAATTACAATCAACAGACTGGAAAGGTGAACCGCCTTTCTCACACACTCCCAAAAAAAGGATATCCGCATAGCCATACTATTCAACATTTATTATTTCCAAAAAGCGTACCACTTTTTTGCTGCGGGCGCTTTAAGCAAATTAATCTGATTTTCCAAAACAAAAATTTTCTCCTGCATGGTGTTTACCAAACGCATAAAATTCTGTCTTTCTTCGCTATGTTGAGCGATCATTGTCTGCAATGTCTGGACAAAAGTTTTGAAGTCGTTTACGTCCACATCCATGGTTTCACCATCGGACTTAAAAGTTATGGTGTCTTTCTTCGCCGTGTCGCCTGTTTGCCCGGACACAACATCATTCAGCTTGTAAAAATCCATCAATGAGTCCTTGTCTATCAAGTAATTGAAGCCCTGAGGGGTCTTGTCTCTGCGGAATTTAATATGTTTGGCCTTAATGGCGCGGCGAATCGTTTGAATGGATTTTTTTGTTAAATCCGCTGCGTCCTGTATTGAAATGAAGTTGTTAGCCATGCCAACAATTTAATACAACCGCATACAAATACAAAGAGAAAATTTCTTTTAGAATTTGACGAACCGGAAAAACAGAATGTAATTCTGTTTTTCCTTTTATTCGTAAGCCTTCAAACGCTCCCCATTTTCCTTTTTTCTATTAATAAAAATCCAAACGACGAGTCCGACAATTATTACCCCCATCACTATCATCGTCACGAAATTCGCCGGCAAATTAGTACTGTTGTTCTCAACATTTTGTCCACTATTTACATCTTGTCCGGACAAAATTTCATCGGTAATTTTCCGGCCATTTTTATCCAGACTCAAATCATTCCAGACAATTTTGTCTATATCCTGACGCACTGTGTCCATTGTTGACACCGCGCCTTGTTTGAAATGAAAATTCAACGGTTCTTTTTTCATGATTTGAAAATAAAAATCCGCAATCTTCCCTCCTCCAAGCGGAAATTTATCACCCCTTCTCAAGGTTTCACCAAAAATAATTTCGTTTTTCTTTTCGTCATTCTGGACCAGATAGAACGGACTTCCGCCGTTTTCCAAAAAATCCCCCGGTTCATATTTCAAAAATTTTATTTTTTCACCATCGTAATTTAGATGAAAAGCCATGCCCAAAACGGGAGTGGACATGTCTATAGACATCACGGAAATCTTCAAAATGTCATGGTCCAGCGCCTCCGCCCGCATGTCTACCGTACCTTTGATTTTGCCGGAAAAAATCGCCGCGTGGTCATTTTTAATTCCCGCGCCAAAAGCCACTTCCAGATAAGTAAATGAAATTGCCGCCAGAATTATCAGCACACCACCGATCAAAAATATTTTTTTCTTGTTCATAGTATTAAAGTTAATTTTTACCAAGCGGGGCGCTCTCATTACTTTTCGAGCCACCCCGCAAAAAAACTAATATGTCGTACCGAAATTCGCGCCAATATCCATCAAATCCTTGCCGTCAATTATGCCGTCAAAATTTGTGTCCACCAGCGGATTGTATTGTTCGTCCGCGCTGTCGCTGCCGAACGATCTGGCCAGATTTTCAATGTCCCTGCCGTTAACACTGTCACTGCGATCGTTGTCGCCGACGAGTCCGCGCGTTTCTTTGCCGCTGATACTCGTCACCGCGCTTTGAACGTTGTTTTTCATAGCAATAATCTCATATTGATAGGTGATACCCGGCACCAATTTGCCACCACCATTTACCGCGTCTTCATCGACAAAATCTACGCCGGTCACCGTTCCCAAAGTCACGAAATTTCCACCAATCATTTTTCTTTTCACAATGTAGGAAGTCGTCCCGCCGGAATCGGCATCCCAGGATAATTTCAAGCTGTAGCGCTTTTCGCCCTCGGCAATTTTTAAATTCGTCACCGGACCGACAGTCTCCGCAGAATTAATTTTTATGACTGCTGGAGAAAATTTAGCTGCCTGATCACCTTCGGAATTTGCAATAAAACTGCTGCCGCCAAAACCCAAATCACCACTAAGACCATCCGTTCCCACGATTTTGAAAGTAAGATTAAAGAGCTTGCCGCTGCCATCCAGACCTTTTGGAGGATTCAGCAGCCTGGCATTGCCGACAACCAAACTTCCTTCGCTGTTATTTTTTAAAGCCGCGTTAAAAGCGGTCGCCGTACCGTCAGCTTTCAAAAACGCCGCCTCCTGAGCTGACTGAAAGGAAAGCAAATTTGTTGGATAATCAATCTCAAAACCATAGGCATAAAGATCCAAAGCATTGTCGACATAAACGCTAACGTTTACCGTTTGAGCGCCACCATTCACGTCAATTTTCGCTGAATCAAAGCGCACTTCCGGCCCACCGCTTGCGCCGGCATAATTACTGTTTGCGCCGTGCGGCGTTCCAATAATTGCCGATCCCACACTGCTTTTTGAACCATTGCCGACCTTCGCCGTCGCCCAATTTGAGACCACGTCATCTTTTGCCGCCGGATCGATTCTCTCCATTGTGGCCTTGCCGGTGCCATCTCCGGCATACCAGGCGCCACCACCGCCATTTACCTTGTCAATAATCGCGCCACCCGGATCTTTCAAAACCAGACTATCGCCGGAATTTGCCAGTGAAATAGCCGTAATCAATTGATCGGCCGTGATATTGCTCACCGCGTTTTCATTTCTTTCCAGCAAAAAATATCCGTGGGCCGCGATATTTCCGCTCAATTTGTAACCGGGAACACCGTCGTCTTCTATTACCCAGCCCGCGAGATTTACCATTTGATTGCTGTTGTTATACAACTCAATCCATTCGTCGTTGGCGCTGTCACTGCTGCCCGCCCAGGCCACTTCGTTTATTACCACGTCGCCCGGCGAAGCGGCAAAAACTTGTCCGATTTCCAGCATCCAGCCTTGCATTACGAACGCCACGGCCATCAGCAATGAAAAAGATTTTTTAATTTTCTTTTGCATTTTTTGTTTGTGTTAAAGGATAAAATTAAACTTTTTTGCGCAAAAAAGCCTAGTCACCATAGCAGACCAACTTAAAATTTTCTTAAAATTTTTCTAAATTAATTCTAAAAAATCTAAAATTTTGTGGGAAAGTTTAGAGGTGTGCGGACTTACAGATCAGCCTGCCTCCCCAGGGAGGCTCTTGGAGATTGGAATTATGTTCCCGGGAACGTAATTGGCGGCCCATCTTCAGTGCGGAGGCCACCCAAAGAATTTCAACAGGCCTTTTGAAAAACAGTTTAAATTATTTTGCAACCACTTCCAATTTCTTCACAAAGCCGTTGTAGCCATCACGATTATCGATTCGCACACGCGGCAAAAGGAGCATTTTATTTTTCGCCAAATCCGCCTCGCCGTATTGAGTGGTCGCGGCGATTTTATAGCCCGCATCTTTCAAAGCCTGCACCACAGCATCATTGAATTTCCCCGACGGATAAATGAAGCCCACCACCGTCAGCCCGAAAGTTTTTTCCAGATAATTTTTACTCTCCACCAGCTGTTTCTTGATTTCCGCCGCTGTCTGTTTTGGCAAATCCAGATGTTTTATGGTATGCGAAGTAATCTCTATCCCGGCCTTGATGCTGCCACGAATTTGTTCATCGGTCATGTGCTCGTGCGCGCCAATCATGCCGGTAATCACCGCGTCGGAAGCGGTAAATCCGTATTTTTGTAAAATCGGCAGAGCTGTCGTATAGAAATCTTCCAAGCCATCATCGAAACTCAAAACTATCGCTTTTTTGGGAACTTTTCCATCTATCAAATCTGCGAGATGAATCGTCGTATAACCCTGATCTTTGAGGTATTTCATCTGTTTTTCAAAGTCCGGCGGATTGATGGAAAGATTGTAACCGAGCGGATCTTTTTTCGCGTCCACCACGCGCACATAGTGGTACATGATAATCGGAATTTTGGTTTCGGTGTCAGGCAAAACCGCAGTTTTTTTGTCCACCACCACTTTATCAATCCGCCCCGTCGTGCACGCCAGCGCCCCGCCGCCAAAAATTAAAAGCGCCACCAAGATCAAATAAAATTTTTTCATAAATCCATCTTTGCAGAAAAACACTGAAACGTCCACTCACCGGCCGAATATCTTGAAAATCGTCCAAGTTTTTTTTCTATATTCCCTATAGAGCCTATCAATTTTTTGCAGTTCGCCGGTTTGAAGTTGGAGTCGCCAATTTTCCGTTCCACTATTTTCATTTTTAATCAATCCATTGTGAGCAAATTCGTGATGAATTTTGCAGATTGGAACGAGGGATTCGTGAGATTGGCTGTTTGCAAAACGGTCTGTGTGGTGAAAAATTTCGGGTGGTCGATTGCAACCCGGGTACAAACATTTACCGCCTGTTTTTTGTAAAGAATTTCGGCGGAGATAGACCGAAGCGTAACGAGATGCTTCGACTTCGCTATCCCCGGGGATGACTTTTACAGATTGAATATTAACGATTTTTTCATTCTCAGGGCTTTTAATTATTTTTTCACCATGAGCTAAATTATCTTCAAAAATCTTTCTCATCAATTCTACATTGCTCAAATTTTCGCCATATTTTTTCTTCAATTTTAGAAACATGAAAAACAGCTCGCCTTCCAAATTTATTTTGATCTATTGGTGCGCAGCGGAACACGGACTGGTTTTGCAATTTGCATTTTCAGCCGAAGCAGATTTTTCTCCAAACAAATTTTGGTTTACACAGTCGCCATTTTCCATCTTATACCTTACTTCTTTGCTCAATTCCTGCACTGCCGGTTTGCTCATATTTTTCAATTTATCCGCCCAGGCCGCATCAGTTTCCGGAGTGGCAATCGTAGCTACCAGAGCCACTTTATGGATGCCTTGCGTTTCGATCGCCCCCTTCAAGCAAGGCTTATTTTCCAAATGTTTCAAAGTTCGCACCGCCTTATCCACCACTTCTTTCGAAAGTTTGGCGTATTTGAAGGCATATTCATAGATTGTGAGGCAGCTATAATTTTTGTAAATTTTTTGCTCATAAATTTCCAACAACAGTGAAATCAATTTATTTTTCATTTTTATAATATCAAACGAAAGTTTTACAAAAATTCGGTGAAGATCTTTATTATTTTGTTTTGAATTTTGGCCATTTATTTTTTTGAAGTTTTCATTTTGCATATATTTTTTTGTTAAATTTAATGGGTTTCCATGATAACAAATCTACAACAAAAAACAATCCAAAAACGGCTTGCAAAAGCTGTTTTAACACATTTTCACCGAAAAATTTATTGCATCAAATTTGCCTCGGAAACAAGCCCAAAATCAGGTTCGCTTTTTGTCCAAAATCGTCCGTCAAGTCGAAGTAGAATTTTCCCATTCCCGGGAACGCAATTCCCTCCAATTCCCATAGCCAAGCCCGCCTCATCCATGTATAATGCCCGCACAATTATGGCAAGGACAAGCCTTTAAGAGCCTATATTGCTGCCACTCTCAAAACTGCATCAGTCACTCAGGCCAAGTCAGCCATTCACTCACCCCCCCCCCACATGCGCCGTCCAAAAATTTGTCTACTATTCTGCGGAGGAACCATCGGTATGGTCAAAAACGCCAAAACCGGCGCCATGCAACCGGCCAGCAATGTGTCTGAAATCATTCAGATTTTTCCGGAAATCCAGAAGTACATGCAGCTCGATTTTAAAATGATTGTGAACATTGACAGTTCCGACATGTCCCCGCAAATTTGGACCAAGCTTGCCACCGCTATTCACCAGCTTTACGACAAATATGATGGCTTCGTCGTGGCTCACGGCACTGACACCATGGCCTATACCGCCAGCGCCCTTTCCTATGCCCTGCAAAATCTCAGCAAGCCAATTGTTTTCACCGGTTCGCTTATCCCTCTCAATGAAATCGGCTCGGACGGTCGCAATAATCTCACTTACGCTTGTCTCACCGCCACTCAGGATATCGCCGAAATTTGCATCGTCATTGGCAATCGCATTATCCGCGCCAATCGCGCCAAAAAATATCACGAGTCTATCGTGGCCGTTTTTCATTCACCCAATTTTCCTTATCTTGGAGAACTTGGTCGTCCGATTATGCTCAATGAGTGGCGCAAAAAACGTCGCAAGCGCGCGCTGAAATTCGCCCCGAAATTTGATTCCAACATTTCCGTTTTAAAAATTTTCCCGGGTTTCGACCCCTACATTATTGAAAATGTTCTCCGCCGCAATGCTCATGGTCTCATTCTCGAAAGTTTCGGCCCCGGCAACGTTCCCATCCAGGACAATTCCCTCATTCCCAACATCGAGAAAGCCATAAAAGCCGGCATTCCGGTAATCATCGCCAACCAGATGGAAAAAGGCGTCACCAACCTCACCGCTTATCAGGGTGGCTATCAGGCCCTCAAAGCCGGCGCTATTTCCTCGCGCGATATGACCATTGAAGCCACCGTCACCAAGCTTATGTGGGCCCTGGGCCATACCCGCAAAATTCCCGAAATCGCCAAAATAATGGACACCGATCTTGCCGGCGAGATCGCTGATCCGAACTTCGGCAAAGCGAATCAAACGGCTTAAATAAGCCATTGTTCCCACCCCTTCGAACTTCGTCATGCTTTCTTTTTGTAAATTTTGACGCTTCGTCCTATGATGCGAGCCTTTTTATATTTCACACAAATTTACACAAATTCACAAAATGACTAAATCCGACCAGCTACTCGCCTACGTGAACAACATTCTCAAAGAGAGAATGGAAAAACTCAAACTGGGTGATTTGGAACAAATGGGCTACAAAGTCTCCGTCTACGACATTTTTGAGCGTAATTTCGAACTGGAAACTATCTACTACGAACTCCTGGATTACCTGGAAGAAAACGATCACACCCGCTCCCTCATCCCAAAAGTTGAAATGTATTATCAAACTTCTTTATAAAAAATAACAAAAATGCCCCCAGCCCCAGCCTCATCTTTAGATTTAACCCCAAATCGTTCCGGCGAATACTTGTCCGGTTTGGAAGCCGACATTAGATCTCTACACGAATTTGCCGAACCATTGCAGGACGAGGTGACGGTCACGCCCCTTATGCCGGTGATCGCCCGCATCATGAATCTCGACACGGATCTAAGAGATATGACCGATTCTGCTATTATCCTTGTCGAACAGGAGGTTGATGAATGTAAACGCCAACTGGCCGCGCTTTCCTACGACTACATCAACCAAATTATTTCCAAACCCGATCCGTCAAAAGTTTTCCGCGTACTTGCCAATGCCAACAAATTTGAAAAAGCCCTACGTTCATCAAGTGGACGCAAAATAAAAATGACGGATGGTACGGAAACTTTGATAACTCCCGCTTTAATCAACGCTTTGACTCGTTTCCGTTTTTCTCTTGGCACGCCACCGATTACGCCAAAGGGCATCGAAACTATCGAAAAAATTATGTTTGGGGGATCGCTGCACGACATCTACGCCTTCCGTGATCTTTTGGGTTGCGACAGAGGAGTGTTTGATCGTTTTATGGGTCAGGTAAACCGGCTTGTCGAGCAAAGTACCCATTACACCACCGCTCGGGAAAAAAAGAATTTTGAAAAAAAAGCTACCAGTTTTCCGGCGATGGTTGGTATGCGCGGGTTCAGCAAAACGGTAATTACCGGCAGCTCGGACAGCGCCGTACGCCTTATTCGGGAACATCTTTTAAGCAAACATACCAATGGCAGTATGCCCCTCAAAGGCGTGGAAGAAAAATATGAACTTGATGATAATTTAATTAACGCGATGACGGCGGATAAATCTTCCATTTTTATAGTTAGGGCAAAATCGGTTGACCATAATAGTTTTAGAAGTGAAATTTTACATGAAAAATGGAATGGTCTCATAGGTCGTTTGGTTATTATTGACGAATCCGAGAATGCCCAAAGATCCGGCACGGCACTGGTATATTCCATGCATCCAAGAATTACAGACGCGCTGGCAAAATTCCACGTAAAAGATTCCGGCACGCCGGCCAACACCCAAATGAATTTGAGGCTTATTTTAGAAAATTTCCGCGATCGGGATTTGCAGGATTTGGCCGCAACCGTAGACGGCAAAATAGCTAAATTAAGGGCGGAAAATATTCACGTTCGCGGCGCTGAAGAAGTTCGTAAAAAAGAATGGCTGCTGACTGCTCAACAAGACTATGCCGCTTTAATAAAATTTCGCGAATTTCTTACTTTTGTAACTACTTTAAAAGAAGGTGATGAAAAAAGCCTCACTGCTTTGAATGAAGAACTGATTAACTCAAGCACTGATCTGTCGATAGATTATTTTTTCAAAAATTTGAAAGATAAAGGCTACAAAGCTATAGCCGTACCTCAAGGTGGTGGTCGTCGTGAATTGGTGCATATTGGAAAATTTCATCTCAAAAAAGTTGGAACAAAATTAGCTCAATTCAAAACGGTTAAATTAGATAATTTACGTAGCAGACTTGCCAAGCTTAAATCAAAAAACGGCATTGCCGAAACAAGTACGGGATCCGAATCCGCCGCCGTTACTCGCGCCATGGACCAGCGCCGCAGCCCAAATGCTTCGATTCGCGGACAAGCCGCTCAACCAAGCGCTGTAGTCGCTCGCGTAAAAGCTGCTGCCGGCGAAGCTCTTTACAAAACGGAGAATTTTATTGAACAAATGGTAGCGAAACTTGATGAGATTTTGGGCGTTAATTTGCCGGGAATTTTGAAACAAGCCGTGACACGTATATTAAAAAATCAGGGTGTTGAATCGGCGGCCAAGATGTTGGAACGGGGACCATTCAGGGCGGCGGCAAATAAATTGCGCGCTTTCCAGGGAAACTTTCGCAGGGGAGTTAACGGCGTAGCTGACGGAACCCTTTGGGTCTTAGACAAAATCCGTCACGGTTTGGAAACGGACGATCTCGATCTGGCCGGAAGGATGCTCAACGACATAGAAAACGGCTCATTTCAGCCGTCTCTCGCTCTCCCGGAACTTAGCTGGACCGTCCCCGATGTGATGCCAGAAGAAGATTTTCCAGGGAAAAATTATATTCGCATTAAGACCCGGCCAGATGGCCAAATTGATTTTGGATCTCTAGAATCACACCTCGAAGAAAAAGCCCGGGCTCTTTCCGCTTTTCCCGAACTTTTTGAATTATACTGTAGCAACATTTTGATTTATTTTAACGATCCGCATAACCCTACTTCACAAGTTGCCACTCCGGAAGCCAAACTGAAATTATTGGATATTGCTTCAAAATACGGTCTTTCCATCGCTTCCGATGAGCCATATCACAAACAGGTCGCCAAAGAAATCAAGGATAAAAACGGCGACGTCTGTCTTGCGGAATTTTATGAACAAAATCGTTCACGTTTTCCAAAGTCGGTCACCATTTCCACCGCTCTTTCTACTACAAAATGGGCTATGGGAGCCGGCCGTCGTACCGGCATTTTAGTGAGTAATGACCAACACACCTCCGAATCCTGTCGTGGTTTTGAAGATTTTGTCACTCGCAACATCGATGGAGCAAACACCATGTCTCTTTACATGGATCGTGAGACTTTAAAAACTGGACTTTTGGTAAAAAAAGTTTGCAAAGCGCTTGAACCGGCGGTCATTCTAAAAAATCCGATAAAGGCTGTAGACAAGGTTTTAAAAGAAAATTTCGCCACTCCTGATAGCAAAGTTTTCAATCTTCCCGTCTACAATATTTTAGTTGAAGCCCGCAATGATCTGGATCGTCTGGCCGTCCGCGGAGCCACGCCTCTGGACTACAAACAATATTTAAGCGAAGTGATTTCCAAATTAAAAGATCTCCGCCTCGATAAACAGACTCAGCGTGATTCCGCCAAACGCAGCAAGGCCGCCGTGCAAGCCATCAAAAACCTTTCTTCGGAATTTCCCGGCCTTGAAGAGCGCTGCATCAAACCACAAGGACCTTTCTATTTTTGTGTTCAGCTCGACAACACCGCGCAGGATTCCGGCCTGCAGCCATTTCTCGAAGCCATAGCGGCCGCGCGCAAAATTGACGTCGTCCCTATCGAAAAAGGTTATGCCCGTTTTGCCTTTGGTGGCCTGCTGGAGGGCACAAAAGCAGGTTACGATTTGCTCACGCTTGCAATTGAAACGGATTTGAAAATTTTGATGCAATATTGGGAAAAATTTAAAACCGCACGTGCCGAATTAAATAAACAAAAAGATCTTGATCCGATCAACAACGCTATAAAAAAATTATTTCCGGGAGGTGAAATAGAGCTCGCTACCACCATTGGAGAAAAATCCGCTTACGTCCGGGCCGCGCAAAAACTCGGTAGTGGTAAAAAAGGTCGTCTCACCAATCGTTTTTCCGCTACCGCTTCGCAATATCTCTCCAGTATCGAACCGAATTCGCCGGCCAACATTATCACCATCCGCGCTGTCGACTGTAAAGACATTAATCAATTCATTAACAGCCAGACTTTCAAGGAACTTTACGAATATTTGTTGCTGCAAGTTAAAGAAAAAATTCCCGAGCTCGACCATCTAACCAGCGATGAAGTGATCGCCAATTTTGGGGCACATCAATTAAAGGAAAAATTTAAAACCAGGGATTTCAAAGGAGTGCGCAAAAAACTTTTTGAAGAAATTATTGTTAAGGTGGCCAATCTTTGGTTTGATCCCGCAACCATAAAAATTCTCGCTTTGGAATTTGAAAAAGGCCTGGATAGATCAATCAGAGGACAGGCCCTCCACGGTGCCGAAAATAAAATCAGCCAATTTTTGAAAGATATAATTCAGGCTTTTGTTGGCAAAAATAGAGAAACCGAAATAAAATATCGCCCCACTTTTCAGGCCGGATATGATGTCATTACAGACGTGAAAGGCGGCAGAAATCTACCGCAATGGATGCAAACCACCATTGGTAAAACCGAATTTGCCGGAGAAACCATTCCCACGGATCGCTCACCATCCATGGTTACACCCGGTGCCGCTCGTGTAGCCGGTTTTGATCGTGGAATTTATCGTCGTGATGGTGACGGCAAAGATGCCCCGACAGCGGATTTTTTCCGCAAACGTTTTGGCGAATTTGCCGATGTTTTAAATCCCAAAGATTATGTTTGCAAAATGGTCCAGGTGGGTCCGTCGCGACTCATGCTGGTCATGCACCGCTCATTTAGTCATTATCTTGTTGAAGAGTTGCGTTTGATGCCACAGTTTGATGCTTCACTCGATGATCTGGAAAATCTGCAGCCCGATGCCATCAGTTTTTTGGGCATTCCCACGAAAACCATTGGCGAAAATTATCGCATCGGTTACTACATTGAAGACAATATTCCGGTTTCCTGGGTGGAAGCCAACGACATTACCGACTACATGGGTTATTTGAAAAAACCCTTGCTTACCGTGACCAACGAAAGAGTCAAAGCTCTTGGAGGTCTACCGATCCACGGCCAGGGCGCCATCATCACGGCCAAAAACGGCATGCGCAAAACCGGAGTCAAGGTGGGAGATAGCGGTACCGGAAAATCTGAAGAGTTTATTGCCATGGTGGAGCAGATTATTGCGGGATTCGGCGGAGCTCAAAACATTGAATCCGTTGAATTACTCGCCGGTGACATGCTCTCTTTGTGGCGCGGTGATGACAAACAAATCTACATGATTGGTACCGAACAGGGCGATTTTATGCGACTCACCGATATTAGCGATAATTGGCAGGAGCGTTTCAGGGATCTTCTGGAAAAGGCCAGCAAAACCAACGTGGATCACCCCACCAATCCGCGTGCCACCATTCCAGGTCTTTGCGACAGTGAAAAAATTCTCCGTCCGACTCGCGTAAACATGGTTTCCGGCATCAATAATTTCGAAAAAGCGCCAAACGGTATCGCCTTTCAGGAAGAACCGGACACCGAAAATTTCCTTTGCAGTCTGTACCCCCGCGGCTATCGCCGTGAAAAAGGAACAAGTGGTGATCAGCCAAACATTTACGCCAGTATTTTTTACAGCGAACAGCCGGACAGTGACCAATTATTGACCAAATATAAAGAAGAATTGGACAAACTTTTGGGTTGGGATTTGTTGCTTGCCCCAAATGGAAAAGTTGAAAACGCAATTTTAGCTTTCAATGATATTCCCGGCGCGGTTTTTCGTGCCAGAAATATGGTTAGAGATTTGTTTGTGGGTAAAGCAATCAATATTAATAAGAAAATCTTGCCCTCATTTTCAGGCACACAAAAATGTAAAATTATCGACATCGACTACAATCCTCGCGAAAACCGTTTTTACGCTACATTGGACACTAACGGTGGTAAACAAACTGTACCCCTCAACCGTGAAATTTTCGACCAGGTTTTTAATCCCATCGCCAGCACCTATTGTGGCAACCCGTTCATTGATCCGCGTGGCATGGACGTAATATTGCGTGAGTTTGCCCGAGCATTTAAAGAAGCCGGTGTTATCACCAGCACGATCTATACGGAGCTGGCTGTGCCTGGTGAGCAATTCAGCGGCCCGGCCCGTGCCGCTCAAGCGGAAATAGAATTTATTCAGACCGACCCGCGCATTAACGAACGTTTCCAAAATAATAAAAAAGTTGCCACCGCTTTGCCCGAAAAATATGGAACTAAAGTTTTCGGCCAGGGCGCCATTCCGCAAAAACTTGAAGCTTATAATCTCTATTTGAATGAAATACAGCAGAGCCATAATATCCATCTGGTTGACGGCAAAGGTCAAACAATCCCGATCAAGACGCCTTATTTCACAAATATTAAAAAATCATCCGACACTGAATTTGAGCCAAAACTGATGACTCCGGAAATCGCCGAAACCCTGCGTGACATTCTGTGTAATGCCGATGCCGCGAACGTGAACGTAGATGACTATGAGCCGAATCTGGCTGCTTACGCTCACATCAAAGCTGCGGATACAATGGATGAATTGATTTATCAAATTTTGCTTGCCGAAGGCATTATGGGCTTGTATTACGAGGAAAATATTCTCAAGAGATATGTAAGGGAAGTTAAATTTGCTGAAAAAACCGCTAAAATGATGAGAGATAACGGTATGATAAAAATTTCTGGCACAGCTTCACCTCAAGCGCGTGCCTAAACCACTGGCTTCACAAGAGCGAGGACGAGAAAGACGCGCGCGTCCCACCCCGGACCCGAGCTGTGGTTGCTAAAAATGGTGGGTTGGGCGGGAATCGAACCCGCGACCATCAGCTTAAAAGGTGCTTCTGCAAGCCATTTATGAGCGATCTTGGCTAGCTACAGGGGACATTGAGTCCATATATTTCCAAGACCTCAAAAGACTCGACGACCACAAGCTACAATAGAATGGGAAAATGGGCAATGTATTTAATATCTATTTAGCAAATTCTCATTTCACCTTTTTGAATATGCCAAAAAACTGTTTTTTTGTTACTCCTAACTGCCTACATATACTAGCAAAAAGATCATGACCGTATGGCTCTTTATAGGCAGGAATTGTAGCCTTTGCTCCGGTGATGGGGTTTTTAAATTGAACATGACTCGTTCCATCATGAGATCTTTTTATAAATCCTAGATATTCAGCCACTTCAACGACCTCTTTATACGAGATTGCAGGAGTGTTTGACAATTTGCGCGTTATTAAAGGTCATCTGTCCCAAAAATTTATCTTCTCTCTTCTCATCAAGTTCTCTGAACAATTCATACATATCAAAATATTTTTTTGGAGCTTTTCTATAAATCTGTTCATCAGTTTCGTTATCTTCCAAGCACATGACAAGGTAACTTTTTACATTATTATCTAATCTAGTTAATGCTTCGGGCATAGACGAACCCTCTGAAATTAAGTCAAAATTAAGAGCAACCGCTAAAAACAGCTGATCTTTTTTGTAGCAAATTATCTTTGATGTGAAAATTCTTTTTTTATCCATCTGCATTGATAATTATAACAGAAATATAATGTTCGTAACAAGGGTTAACACTATAGCATATATATAATTATTAATTCAATCAATACAACTCCACCTTATCCAAACTCTCCTTCAGCCCCTTCGAACGGATCATACGATTTTTTCATGGAGAAAATTTTAGGCGAATAATTTTTCAACACGAAAAAGGAAGAAATTAATATTTCCGACTCCTCTTAACAACGATCGAAATCCTTTTAATTTTGCATTGAAACTTTCCGCTGAAGC
>JACRIB010000047.1 GCA_016235895.1 Candidatus Peregrinibacteria bacterium
AAAGGATCTCCGTCAACCAATTTTTCATCAAACTCAACATTTTTTTCTTTCAAAAATTCTTTGCATTTTTGAGAAAACGGACAATACGTTTTTGTGTAGATTACTACTTCTGCCATAATTATTTTTTAAAAATTTCTATGCGTCATGATACTCCTTTCCTTTGAGAATTGAAACCCCACTGTATAAGTGATACCTTTTATCAGTCTAAAATCAATCCATGCGCAAAAAAATCGAAATTTATACTGATGGCAGTTGTCTGGGCAATCCCGGTCCTGGCGGCTGGGGTGTAATAATTTTGCAAGAAAAAAGCGACATCAAACTGTCCGGTAGCGAAGCTCACACCACCAATAATCGCATGGAAATGATGGCCATAATAAAAGCTCTGGAATGGCTTCATGAAAACCTGAATAAAGGCGAACTCGCCGGCATCAGGGTCACAATCTACAGCGACTCTAATTTACTTATGGGTACTTTAAATCAGGGCTGGAAGCGCAAAGCCAATACCGACCTCTGGGCCCAAATCGACAAGCTCCGCGCCTGGCTTAATATCGAATGGACTTGGGTAAAAGCTCACGCCACCAACAAGAAAAACAACCAAGTCGACAAACTCGCACTGGCCGCAGCGACAAAAGCAAAAAATGCGCTGCCAAAGAATGATTACTAAATCAACTTCGCCTTAATCTTCTCCTTTGCCTGAAAACCCACGCTCGTATCCACCACTTTGCCATCTTTGAAAAAAAGCAAAGTTGGAATACTTTGCACGCTGTATTTTTCCGCAGTCTTCGGCGCCGCGTCTACATCCAATTTACCGATTTTCCATTTGCCTGCATATTCCTTAGCCAGTTCGTCAATTATCGGCGCCATCATTTTGCAGGGGCCGCACCATTCCGCGAAAAAATCCACCAACACCGGCACATCCGATTTCAAAACTTCTTTTTCGAAATTCTCGTCCGTAAATGTTTGATGCATATATCTCAAGTTAAATTTTATAGGGTCTTCAGTCTAGCCTAAACCGCCGCATTTTTCAAAACTTCTTTAGCTTGTTTAATCCATTCATCTGGATCTTGCGCATTGGCCAGGCCTACATAGGATTTTCGCAAAATTCTCAAATAGGGAAGTTTACGAATGGCGTATTGATAAGGTGAATGTCGCAGTTCGCGTTTGTCTTTAAAACACGGATCTTTCACAAAACGCAAATTTACCAGCGCCTGATCGATTTCCATAATTTTATCTTCCAATTTATCCGCCGGCGCGCCCTGTTCCATAATAATTCTGTAGAAATAAGTGTCATGACGATCCGTCTTGGCAACAGACGGCTGTCCTCCGGTACTTGCTTGCTGCCATCTCGGCAAAATACAAAAGGCCACCACGTTATGAACCGGAATCGCGTACATCACCCAACGAATAAAACTGTTTTTCACGGCTTCATCACGAGCTATTCCATAATAGACATTATACTCATCCACCATCTCCCGTAAAAATTTCATTTTCTTTTTCAAAACTTCATCCTGGAAAATAAAATTCTCCACTTCTTTCGCCAATTCCTTGTCCATTTTTTGCAAATCCTTCAGGCTTACCGCTTTCCCTGCCTTCATTTTGTAAGCCAGTTTAAGCAGTGTGGCTGCGTGAAATTGCATGAAGGCTTCTTTGAGAACATCGTTCACTATCGTTTCATACATACCGCCCAACAGCGCGTCCATTTTTTCCTGAAAAAATTCAAAATCATTGCCCGTTTGCGAGAAAAAAATAGTCGTGCCGTCATCCATCACCACTTTCAAAGTATATTCATCCTCATCAAATTCATAAAAATTCACAAAATTGAAATGAATGCTGAAGGCATCCTGCTTGGAAGGTATCACCAGTAAACTGCCCTCATATAAGCGCAATTTCCCGTTTCCCTTATTGATAGGTTTGCCAAACTTACTCACTCGCTGAAAAGCTCCTTCAAATTCCGCCTTCAATTTTCCGGCTTTCATAAACAAAGCATCCATCAAAAATTCATTGCGAGATTTGTAAATATCTATAACCAGCTGATCAAACTGCGTCCCCGCTTCGGATAAAGTATATTTTTCTTTATTAAAAGTAATAAAAAAAATTCTATCATCACGATAATAAAATTCCTTCAACTCGGAAAAATTAATGAGTTCACCTTTGTCAGCGGCGCCCTTTCCTTTCAGGCGAAAGCCCTTGCTGTAAATAATGACCTCGCCTTCTTTGTCCAGAATAATTTTATTCGAAAAATTACTTTTCTGGTAGCGCAGATTATACGATACTTCCATATATTGGAAAAAAACTTTTGCCCTTTCATTCGGACGAGGCTCACTCTAGCTTCAAAGGTTGTTTTTGTAAAGCTAAAATGCTAAATTTGCCCCACATGAACGCACTAAAAAAAATTGCAAAGTATGCCGGTTTTTCAATTGTCCTGCTGTTTGTTTTTACTTTTTCCGCAGAATTTGAAAGCCAAAGCATCAACCATGTTGCAACAAACGGGGACAATCAAGTCATTACCATTCAGTCCAGATTTTTGGCTTCAATCAGCCAATTACCTGAACCGTATAAAACAATGGATCTTTTTGTTTCACCGGTGCAGACCTCCGATTTTGATTTTACTTCCATAGGTTTTTCCTGGGATGAAATCGCTCCGCCGGGCACTCACGTCATTGCTCGAGTCAAATTAAAAATAGACGGTAAATGGACCGATTGGCTTGAAATGGAGGGTGAACCGGATTTATTCAACAACGATAAAAAAGCGGCCATGGTTATAACAAATCCCGCCACGACCTTTCAGTACGAATATCTATTGTACGGTGATGGCAACAAAGTTCCGCTGGTAAAAAATTCTCAGTGGACTTTTTTGAAAACCGGAGAAAAACCTCGCTACTTGGCTGATGCCGGCATCGATGACCTCAAAAATATCGCTTTAAATACGAAAGATCCGGAGGTAATAAGTCGCGCCGATTGGGGTGCCGATGAATCTTATCGCTATCTTGCCGACAACAATGCTATTCCACAGCTCGTGCAGCTCGATCCCGATTTTTACAATAAATACGCCAACGAATTACAGTATTCTCACGTCGTAGAAGCTGATGATAGTGGCAATAAATACAAATGGCCGCTACAATATCCCGAGAAAGTTGAAAAAATAATTATCCACCATACGGCCACCACCGGCAATCTGGATAACCCCAAGCAGGCCATACGTGACATTTACTATTATCACGCGATTACTCGCGGCTGGGGTGACATCGGTTACAATTATTTGGTTGATCAGCAAGGAAATATTTACGAAGGTCGCTATGGCGGAGAAGGAGTGATTGGCGCTCATGCCGGTCCGGGCAATCACGGCTCAATCGGTATTTCTTTTTTGGGTGACTTTGAGCAAAGTGACGTGCCACAGGGAGCCATGATAAAGGGCAGCAAATTTATTTATAAGAAAACCAAAATGCATGGCATTGACACCATAGGTGAATCCGAATTCCGTGGAAAAATACGCCCCAATCTTTTCGCGCACAGAGACATCATGAGCACCGATTGTCCCGGCCAATTTCTTTATGAAAAATTGCCCCTACTGCGCTTATTGGCCAGCCAAAATTTCAATCTTAAGCCGAAATTCGTAAAAGATTATGATTATCAGGACACTTCCGATGTTTATTATTTGGAATTAAAACCGAATGAACAAAAAGAAATTACCCTCAAGCTCCAAAATATTGGCAAAAATTCCTGGAACGACAAGACCTATTTGCGCATGGATGATAGCCTGGATTTTGATGGCGTAGTTACTTTTCCTGGCAGACAAGGTAACACTATTTCCACCATGCAGGAGAGTGTAGTAAATTCCGGTGATACGGCGACCTTTAAATTTCAAGTTCAGGCCGGTAAAAAAGCCAAAACCGTTTACTTGAATATTTCGCCGCACATGAGTGGTAAAAATACCGTTCCCGACCACATTGTGATTCCCATTAGCGTGCAGCCACCGATTTACAAATATGAATTGATTGATAGCAAATTTCCGCCAAAATTAATGAAAGCCAATGATACCTTTAGCGGCTCGATCACTTTGAAAAATGATGGCAACATCACTTGGGAAAATGACGGTGGAAGTAATATCAAATTGCAAGGAGGTAGTCTCGGCACCATCGCCAGTTTGCAGGAGAAAAGTGTAGCTCCGGGCCAAAACGGTACCTTCAATTTTACTTTCAAGACTGATGAAAAACCCGGTTATTATAAAGAGATTTTCATACCGGTTATGGAGGGCGCGACCTGGATTTCCAAGGATCAAGTTTCTTTCGAGACGATAATTTATGAACGCGAATACGACTCCGAACTTTTATCCAAAACCATTACCAAAAACTGGGAGCGCGGCTCGTCTTACAATTTATCCATCAGCCTGCGTAATATTGGCATGGAAACTTGGACCGCGGATAATTTGAAGACAACTTTTGTTAGGAATAAAGATTTGAGTGTGAGCAATATTGGCATGTCTCAATCAAAAGTCGCTCCAGGTGAAACAGGCACGATTGATTTTACGATAAAAATTTCAGCCGAAGCCGACGGTGGCAAAAATGTACTTTTAGTGACCCCCAAGATGGGCACGGAAAAATTTGTCACGACGCCACTGTATTTTTATTATCAAATTAAAGATAAGGAATTGCAGACCGGCAGTGACAGTTCCAATGCCGGCGGTATGATTCGCATCAAATTGGGCTTTGATGGAGATCCGCAAATCACGGCAAATGGTAGTTTCAAAATTTACTCAGGTAACAGCTTTTTGAGCACCTTGAGTGCCGGTGAAACGGCTAAAATAGGGGAAGAAAACGGAGGGTATCGCGTAGACGCTGGAGGCGCAACTTTTTTGAAATCCGATCCGATTAGGTTTGTGCCGGACAGCAATGCAATTTTAAAAATTACAAATTTTTCTCGTAAGGACAATGAGTTCCGCGGCATTTTGGAAGTACGCGACGATCACGATGGATTGGTAACTATAAATGAATTAGCGCTGGAAGATTACATGAAAGGCATCGCCGAGGAGCCCAACGACGAGCCTTACGAAAAAATAAAAGCGATCATGGTGGCGGCGCGGACCTACGCTGATTTTTATATGACCATTGATAAAAAATTCCCCGGCGAACCATACGATCTCGACGATAGTCCTGACGTAAGCCAATATTACCTTGGCTATGATTTCGAAAAACGCGCTCCGAATGTGGTAGCGGCAATTCAGGAAACCACCGGCCAAGTCATTACCTACAACGGCAAAATTGTAAAAACACCATTTTTTAGTCGTAGTGATGGCACGCGAACAAAGAGCGCGCAAGAAGTCTGGGGCTGGACCGATAAGCCATATTTGGTCAGTGTCGACGATTCTTATTGTAAGGGTAGCGATTCATTTTCCGGCCACGGCGTTGGACTAAGTGGTTGCGGCGCGCGCGGTATGGCCGAAGCCGGCAAAACTTACAAAGAAATTCTGTTGCATTATTATAACGGAGTGGAAATTAAAATTTTATATTAAAATATGCTTATATTAGCCATAAATACCGCTTCGTCAATTACGGGAATTGCGCTTTTTGAATTCAAAAAATCTCTTAAAATTCTCGCCAAAAAATCCTGGCCGGCCCAAAACAATGAAGCGGAAAAATTAATGCCAGCCATAGACAAACTTTTAAGTTCAAAGAAATCTTCCCTCAAATTTTCCGACATTCAACAAATTTACGTCATCAAAGGTCCCGGTTCTTTCACCGGCCTGCGCGTCGGCATCACCGTAGCCAACACCATCGCATACCTTACTAAAGCCGAAACATTCGCTCCTTCCACTTTCAAATATTGGCACAGCCGGAGTGAACTTCCCGTTTTAGTCTATGCCGGCAGCGGGGGAGTATATTTCAGTAAAAATGATACGAAAAAACCGGAGCTGATCAATTTGCCAGACTTGAACAAAACTCTAAATTCTGAAAAAATCAAAACTATCACCGGTGACATCACCCTCGCCCAAATAAAAATTCTCAAGAAAATAAAATTCGAAAAACTGAAAACTGATTTTGCCACCGCCATGCAAAAAATGATCGCAAAAAACATGATCGAAAAATTTTTACCACCACAAAAACTCGTCAAACCGTTGTACGTCAAAGAGCCAAACATCAGCACGCCAAAAGCAAAATTTCCAATTCTTAATTAATCCCATGCTCTACATCGTTTCCACACCCATCGGCAATCTCGAAGATATCACGCTCCGCGCCATCCGCACCTTAAAAGAAGTCGATTGCATCGCAGCGGAAGATACCCGCCATGCCCAGATTCTGCTGCAAAAATATGAAATAAAAACGCCGTGCTTGAGTTATCATTCCTACAGCAGCCATTTCAAATTGGAAAAAATCGTCGACATATTAAAAGAAGGAAAAAACGTCGCATTAATTTCCGACGCCGGCACACCGGGAATTTCCGATCCGGCCTACACACTCATCAACGCCGCCATCGCCGCAAACATCCAGATCGTACCAATTCCAGGCCCATCTTCGCTCCTCGCCGCCCTCGTAATGAGTGGCAAGCCCATGCATCAATTCCTTTATCTTGGCTTCCTGCCACTAAAAAAGGGTCGCCAAACTCTCCTGAAATCTCTCGCCACCGAAGAACATACCATCGTCATTTTCGAGTCCCCACATCGTCTGCTTCGCACACTCACAGACCTTAAAGAATATCTCGGCGACCGCGAAATATCCATCTGCCGCGAAATCACCAAAATCTACGAAGAAGCCCTGCGCTGCAAAGTCTCCGAAGCCCTCGATCATTTCACGAAAAATAGACCAAGAGGGGAATTCGTGCTGGTTATCAAAGGCGCAGATTAATTAAACACATTATAAATCCAGCTCTTGTCTATATTCGTCCTCAACACATCATCCACCGGCGGATAAGAATCGATTTTGCCAATCACTCCGGCCGCCACCGTCGTCTGCAAAGTAATGTCCGGAAAATTTCCCGGGTAGTCGTTTTTCGCGCTTGAAGCCAGGCCCAAAGTCATGCTGATTGTCACGGTCGGCTGCACCTGCATCAAAGTCTCGGCATAAGCGCGATACGGATCGTCCAGCGGATTTATTGTAAACGACAAGGCTTTTACATTTACACGAGTGGGAGTGATCGGTACAAACTGCGTGGTATTGATATCAAAGGCCGCCGTTAAATCACTTTTTTTCGCCAAGCTCACATTATTTTTCACCAAATAATCATTCACGCTGGCACAAGTTTTTAAAGCCACACAATTTGCAATAAAAGGATACTTAAAAGCCGCCGGAATATTGGCATCACTACCGGGAGTACAGTTATAGTCGCCATCGCAACCAAACACGTCCGTCACACCATTTTGATCCAGATCCCGCCCGGTCATTTTTACCATACCAATGGCATAATCCGGTGTCGCTGTTATTTTTTTCAGACCCAAAATTGTTTTGTGCAAACCGCTGCTGTCGATTAAATAAAGCTCCGGCACGGTCCCGCTAACTCCGTTGCAACCTACACCCGACAATTTATCACATAGCGCATTGGCATCGCCAGGCTGATTAATATTCAGGCCATCTTTGTAAGGATTCCGGCCGGTATTCAAATCCGTAGAATTATTATAGTAAATCTCGCAATCACCGATTTTTGTATTTTTCGGATAGGAACATTCAATGCCCAAATCATTGGGATTAACGGCAGCCGCCTTATCCAATCTTTTCCCCGGATCAAAAAATCTGCTGGCATAAACTCCGTAATTTATCCCATAATAGGGACCTCCGGTTATCATCTTTTTATTTTGCGCCACATTCACACTGTAATATTCTTCATAATCAATCGTGCCGCTCTGCACTAGATTTGTAAGCTGCTGCATAATCGTGCGCGCGTCCTGAGAAATAGAATTTTGAATCGAACTTTTTTTCTGCAACTGCACCACGTCCACCAAAACGCTGGCCGCGATCACCGCTGCCACCGTGAATAAACTCATCGCCACCAGCACTTCGCTTAATGTAAAACCCGCTCTTTTTTGCATTTATAAATAATTATATAAAGTGATCGTTTTGTCGAGTGTGCGGGTCTTCGCCCCATCTTTCCATTGCACGGAAACGGTGTAAGTGGCTTGCGAATTATCCGCTGCTATATTGGTAAATTTTATACCGCGATAAAATTTTGAAGCTACGGCGCCGGCGTTTTTAATGTATGAATAGCCGCTGCCATCCACATACATCAGAAATTTATTATTGGTGATTGTGGGAGAAGTATCCAAATTCAAATCCGTATTTCCCTCAAGGGTCATCCGCCAAATCCCTCCACTCAAAAAGGCAATATAACTGGAACCCGCACTGACATTTGAGTTGCATAATGAATCGACTATATTATCCGGCACCAGTCTCAGCCAGCATTT
>JACRIB010000048.1 GCA_016235895.1 Candidatus Peregrinibacteria bacterium
ACTGGCGTCCTTGATTGAGACAACTATAACTTGTCCAAGGTGAGCATAACGCGCTCTGGTGGCACCAAGAATTTTGATGCATCGGCACATCTTGGCTCCGGTATTATCGACTACTTTTAGGTTGGTTCCGAATTGAATCATAATTTATTTAGATTTGGGATTAGGTGTTTCTGGTTGTTCTGTCGTCCATCTCTTTAATTTGCTTAGCGGACGGGTTTCATAGAAAGTTATTTCTTTGCCCAATTCTATTTTCTCATCTTTTGGATTGTGTACGTGGAATTTTTTGGAAACCAGGTATCTTTTTTTGTACTTCGGATGGTTTTTGTAAGTAGTTACGCTTACCACCAAAGTTTTGGTTTGCTTGTTGCTGGTTACAATTCCTTTTTTAAACCTCATAGTGTTTTAATTTATAAGCTCGCGTCGCTCGACAGTGGCAGAGCCACATGTCTCGCTAGCTGCGCCCTCGGACTTTGTCCTCGGTTGTTTGATTTTGTGCGCTGTGCGCTCGCATTAAAGTCTGAATTCTAGCAATCTGTTTTCTGGTTACCTTTAGCATGTGCGTGTTTTTGGCTTGGCCGCTGCGAATATCAAATTGCAATTTGATCAGATGGTTTTTTAACTCGCTCAACTCTTCGTTTAATTTTTTAGCGTCCAGTTTTTTTAATTCTTCTTGAGTTTTCATAGTCGCAGGTTAAATTTCATCACCGTTAACAAATCTGCAGGTTACCGGGAGTTTGTGGCCGGCAAGCCTCATGGCTTCCTTGGCCGTTTTGAGATCCACTCCCACCATTTCAAACATAATTCTTCCGGGTTTGATTGGGCAGACAAATAATTCCGGTGCTCCTTTTCCGCTTCCCATCGGTACTTCCGCGGCTTTTCTGGTGAGTGGTTTATGTGGAAAAACGGTAATCCAAATTTTGCCTCCGCGTTCGACGTATCGGCTCATGCAACGACGAGCGGCTTCGATTTGGCGGGAACTGATTTCACCACTGCTGGTGGCTTTCAGTCCGTAGGTGCCGAAACTTAGCTGTGTGCCGCGGTAGGAGACACCTTTGGTGTCTGATCTGCCGCGTTGAGCTTTTCTATATTTTTGCTTTTTCGGTTGTAACATGGTGGGGGATAAGGAGTTTCGCCTTTGGCGAAACAGTTTATTGGCTAGAACACTTCGCTTTGCTCGTGTTTAGCGACGAGATCTTTCTTGAAAACATTGCCCTTGTAGATCCAGCATTTGATGCCGATTTTGCCATAGGCTGTTTGGGCGGCAACAGATGCGTAGTCTATATCGGCGCGGAAGGTATGTAAAGGGATCTTGCCTTTGCTGAAGAATTCGCCACGGGAGATTTCCACTCCGTTAAGTCTGCCTCCGAGGTAAATTTTGGCTCCGATAGCGCCGGACTCGATGCATTTTTCGATGGACATCTTGGCGGCACGGCGGTAGGAAATTCTCTTTTCAACCTGTCTGGCGATGTTTTCGGCCACTATTCTGGCGTCCAGCATGGGTTTTTTAATTTCCTTAATATTGATTGCAAAAGTATCTTTAAATTCTTTGGCCAATATGGTTTTTAGTTTTTCAATAACTTCCCCGCCATGACCGATAATTATGCCCGGTTTTGAAGTATGGATATTGATGATTACTTTGCCCTGAGTACGAAAAATTTCTATTTTACTGATTCCTTCCGGATCAAGATTTTTGTAAATCAATTTTTCGATCGCCAAGTCTTGGTGCAAAATTTTGGCAAAATTGCGTTTTCCGGCGTACCACTTAGTATCCCAATCATGGGTTATTCCTAGTCTGATTACTTTTGGGTTTACTTTGTGACCCATAAGAGTGAAATTGGTTATTTTGTAGACTTGGTAGTTTTTGCTTTTGGTTCTGCGGTTTTTACTGCTTTCTTTGCGCTTGTTCCTCGGCTTTCCAACTTAACCATGATATGCGCTGTTTTCTTGAGAATTGGATGTGAACGTCCTCTGGAGATGTGAACTCCTCTTTTGTATGTCGTGCCTTCCGAGCAGATGATTTCTTTTACGAATAAAGTATTTTTGTCTTGTTTGAAATTATTTTCGGCGTTGGCGGCGGCGGCGGCGATAACTTTTTTAATGATTGGAGCCGCTTTTTTTGGCGTAAATCTTAGAATATTGATAGCGTCTTCAACTTTTTTATTGCGAACCAGGTCAGCTACGAGAGCCGCTTTTCTGCAGGAGATTCTAACTTGTCTAAGGATTGCTTGCATAATTTATTCTGTTAAGCGCTTTTAGCCGCAGGCGCCGGTGCTGATGGCGCTGATGGAGCCGCAGCGGAGTCTTCGCCTTTGGCGAGTTTACCGCCGTGACCGCGGAAAGTTTTGGTGGGAGAAAATTCTCCGAACTTGTGACCTACCATATTTTCAGTGATGAATACCGGTATAAATTGTTTACCATTGTGTACCGCGAAAGTGTGTCCTACGAATTCCGGAGCAATATCCGAGTCCCTGGACCAGGTTTTAACCGGTTTTTTATGACCGGCATTGTTCATTGCCTCAATTTTCTTGATCAATTTTGGGTCTAGATATGGTCCTTTTTTACTACTTCTCATGAATTTAAGTTATAATTTTTTAGTATTTTTTGGAGATAACGTTGTTCGCTTCGCTCACACTTTTGCTCGGCCTTAGAATGGCCTCGCCCTGCGACTTCGTCGCATTATCGTCTCCTATCTTTGATAATCATCCTGTCAGTATATTTTCTAGTCCTGGTTTTATAGCCGAGAGCCGGCATGCCCCAAGGAGTTTTCGGATGAATGAGACCGATCGATGTGTGTCCTTTACCACCTCCGTGCGGATGGTCTTTTGGGATCATGGCTGAACCAGAAACTGTTGGCTTCCAACCCATGTGTCTTCTTCTGCCGGCATTACCGTAAACGATATTATTGTGATCGAGATTGCCGACTTGGCCGACACTGGCAAAACATTCTTTGCTCACAAGCCTTACTTCTCCTGATGGCATCTGAATTTGAGCGTAGTCGCCTTCGAGAGAAACCAGCTTGATGCTGGCTCCGGCGCCGCGACCCATTTGGCCGCCTTTGCACGGATTAAGTTCAACGTTATACATGCTGAAACCAACCGGAATATGCTTGACCATCATGCGATTACCGGCTTTTACTTTTGCTCTTTCTCTAGCGACAATCTCGTCGCCAACTTTGACGTCCAAAGGAGCGATTTGATATCTCTTTTCACCATCTTTGTAGCTTAATAGCATAATGTAGCAAGTGCGGTATGGATCGTATTCGATAGCCTGAACTTTTGCTTCCATGTTCAATTTGTCTGAACCTCCTTTAAAATCGATGATTCTGTAATATTTCTTTTCACCGGCGCCGCGATGTCTGCAGGTGATTTGACCCTGATTATTTCTGCCGGAGTGTCTCTTTAGAATTTTGATCAGCGACTTTTCCGGTTTGGTCTTGGTAATTTCTTCAAACGAAGCCATGCTCATTTGTCTTCTACTGGGGGTGTACGGATTGTATTTTTTTAGTGCCATTTTATTTAGCTTTGGGTTCCTTAAGTTTATTCGGATCGATGTTTTTTTTACCTTTTAAAGTAACGATTGCTTTTTTGAACGCCGGTCTCTTGGCCCATTCGTATTTTCCGCTTAATAGACGCGTTTTTTTCGGAGAAATCATGATATTTACTCTGGCAACATCGGCTCCGTAAAGTTTTTTAATTTCATTTTTGATGTCGATTTTAGTAGCTGCTTTGTTCACAACAAAAGCGTATTTGCCATGGCTTTGAGCCATTGAGCTCTTTTCCGTCATCATGGGGCTGATTATCGGTGAAATGTTTTTCATGGCGCTCGCTTTGTTATAAAAGTTTCTTTCAGTTTTTCCACCGCCTCCTTAAAAAGCAGAACTTTCTG
>JACRIB010000051.1 GCA_016235895.1 Candidatus Peregrinibacteria bacterium
GATAAAATCTTTGTAGTTTGGAAACTCGGAGCCGAAGACGAAACGCACTTGCTTTTTAGAAATTTTGGCAAAGAGATATGAACCTACCATAGCCACTTTTCCGGCAGTCCCGCAACCAACAAAATAAGTGCTCTCGGCATTTTCGATGGCCTTGGCGACTTGTTCGATGGTTTTTGGATCCTGGTTTATAGCGCGATTCAACGTGTCTTTTTGTTCCATAATTTCTTTCAACATAAAATGGGCGAATTCACCTTTTTCGGCGCTTTCCAAATTCCAGTCGATTTCGATAATGCGTTTTTTTATTTCTTTATTGTTGCCTGTGTCGTAAAAATTTATTTTTTTCTTGGCGATGACGCAGAGTTGATTGTCGTCGAGGTAAATCACTTTTTTTGTGTATTTTAGAAACGCCGGAATATCCGAGGCGATGAAGTATTCACCGGGAGTTTTTCCTACACCTATGATGAGTGGAGAACCTTTACGGGCCGCGATTATTTTGTCCTCATCTTTTTTCATGACCAAAATTGCGTAGCGTCCCTCAATTTCTTTGACGGCTAATTTTACGCTATCTTCAAAGGAGTGTTTGCGAGCGTGATTTTCAATCAAATGAGCCAAAACTTCGGTGTCGGTTTGTGAAACAAATTTGTGGCCTTTTTTGATGAGATTTTTTTTGACCTCGGCATAATTCTCAAAAATTCCATTGTGAATCAGCACGATTTCTTTTTTCTCGGAAAAGTGTGGATGAGCATTGGCTTTGGTTACTCCGCCGTGCGTGGCCCAACGCGAATGAGCCATGGCCAAGCCGGATTCGCCCAAATCCAGATCCTTGATTTTTACTTCTCCAATTTTGCCAATTTCTTTTTGGATTACTATCTCGTCAGCTGTTTTATACGCCAGCCCCCAAGAATCGTAGCCGCGATATTCCAAATTTTTTAGGCCTTCAATAACTATCTGAGGAGCATTTTTTTTCTCCCCATAGTAGGCAAAAATTCCGCACATAAGATTAAAATTAGATCATTAGCTTTCGATTCAGCCGCGTCAGTTTAGACTAAAAAGGGGGCATTGTGGAGGAGGATTTATTGACAAAATTAAATTTTAGAGTGTTATGTCCTTCAGTTTTTTGGGAATTTTTGTGAGATTTCTATTACCGGTTTTTGTTACCAGAATCATATCTTCGATGCGCACGCCGAAGTCTCCTTCGAGGTAGATTCCCGGTTCTACGGTGACGATGGAATTTTCCGGAAGCGGGCCTTTGTAGCTGGAGGCGAGAGAGGGGATTTCGTGGATGTCTAAGCCGATTCCGTGACCGCCGGCGTGACCGTATTGTTCTTTGTAACCGGCTTGGTCGATCATGTCGCGGGATAGTTTGTCGGCGTTGATACCGGAGATTCCGGCTTTGATTTTTTTGATGGCGTTTTCCTGGGCGGCGAGGACGAGATTGTAAATTTCGACTTGTTTTGCCGTTGGTTTGCCGGTGAAAAGCATTCTGGTCATGTCGGAGCAATAGCCTTTATATTTTACGCCCATGTCGATGAGCACGATGTCGCCTTTTTTAAGTTTTGTTTGGTCAGGTTCGTGGTGCGGTCTGGCACTGTGAGAACCAAAGCCGACTATTGGATCGAAAGACACGTCTTCCGCGCCAAATTGATGAGCTAATTTTTTGATCTCCCAAGCGAGATATGATTCTTTTAGTGCTGATTTTTGATCTGATTTTAGCCATTTTTGTATAATTTTTTTGATCTTCAGGAAAACACGTTCGTTTATACGCTGGCTTTCGGTGATGATTTTTATTTCTGTTGGAGTTTTAATAGCACGAATTTTTTCAATTTCATCGGAAATGTCCACGAATTTTGGAGGTTTTTTGAATATTTTTTTATTTTTTAATGGCTTTGACATTTTTTGAAACTTTTTGTAACGTGAAACCGTCAAATCCGACTCTTCCACTCCAAGAATTTTTATCTTATTTTTACTGAGAATTTTTTGCCAACTGGCGGCGAGTTCTTTCGGATTTCGCCAAACTCTGGTGATGTTTACCAGTTCGATGCCTTTTTTGATAGTGCTTTTTGCGCGCTCAATATAACGAAAATCGGTAAAAAGATATTTTTTATTTTTTGTCAGAAGCATGAAACCGGCCGAGCCGTTGAAATTTGAAAGATAGGTGACATTGGTTTTGTTGGTGATTAGTTGTGCGGCGCCGTGTTGTGATGAGGCCCTATTTGACATATTTATTTCTTGATTTGTTTCTACCCCACGTGGGGTCTTTTCAATCTGTTAATTTTGGCAAGTCTGTGAATTTTTCCTAATTGTTCTTTAAAAAGTACGTAATGACTTCTTCCGCTTCGATAATTTGTACCGGCATATCGCGTAAAGTTTTGGTTACTTGATGGCGCTGGTAGCCCAGACGGAGGAGGGCGTCAATGGCGTCCGGATGCGGATCCGAGTTTGTGACAGAGTTTCCTGTGACTCCTAAATTCCCCAAATCTTTAATGTCCTCGACTTCGATTTTACTTTTCAATTCTAAAATCATTCTTTTGGCGGTTTTTTCGCCGATACC
>JACRIB010000046.1 GCA_016235895.1 Candidatus Peregrinibacteria bacterium
CCCTGTCTCCGCTCCAGTGGTGGGGCGGGCTGGGCGAGTACCTGGGTCTGACATCTGCGTCAGGTCCGCCGACCCTTGATGTCGCGCCGGCAACGGCCTGCTCCGGGATTGTCTATGGCAACCCGGCGGTCTGTACCTGTGTGACGCACCTCGGCACTTCGCCCTGCGGGGAGATGCCCGCGTCCCCAGGTCAGATCGGCTGCTGGCACAGCAAGGTAGCGGCGCCGTAGCCTTCCCAGTAGCCTTCCCACCTGTTCTTTCTTTCCTCTTTCTTTCTCACCAATTCGGCCGTTCGCTGACGCAAATCACGAACGGCCTCCCATCTTTTCCACTTTACTTTGTGTAGAGATGAGAAGTAAGATAAAAAACCCTTTGACAAGAAGGGTTTTTTATATTATACTTTAATTAAGATAATTAATTCTTTAAACATATGCCAAACAGAAAAAGCAAAATTTATTCTTTTCCGGTTATCATTGAAAAAGACGAGGATGGTCTTTTTGTCGGCACAGTGCCGGCATTGCGCAATTGTTATACTCAAGCAAAGACCATGGCTAAACTTTATGAGCGTCTGGATGAAGCAGTTGCACTTTGTTTAGAAGTAGAAAATGATTTCTTTAAGTCAAAAATCGGACAAAATGAATTTTTAGGCGTTCAGAAATTGGAGTTTAGCGTTAGATAAAACTATGTCAGGACTTACCCCAATTTCGGCGAGAAAGCTCATGAAAATATTGTTGAGCTTAGGTTTTGAAGAAGTGAGAAGAAAAGGAAGCCATTGTTTCTTTTTTAATAATATGACTGGTTTATCGACAGTTGTGCCTGATCATGGGTCGGAAGATATTGGTAGAGGATTGTTACGCAAAATTTTGCGGGATATAGATTTAGCTCCAATTGAATTTGAAAAAATGAGATAAACACAAAAGCATTATACCCGCCGAAGAGGCGGTTTTAATATTAGTATAGCATTGGGGTTTAATAGACACTTTGGTGGGGCTGGATTTAAGTCCGGCCGGTCATAATTTTTACAATCATTTGGTATCTTCTTTTTGGGTTTAATCCGTGATGGACGTTGAGCAGGCTCTTCAATCTGTTAAAAAATCCATCCAACGAATTAGTTGTGTTTGGTATATTCAATTCAGGATATCTTTGGAAAGTATACAGGTAGGGCAAGTTGATTATTAAACTGCGGTAAGCTGATCTAATTCGTTTGTGGGTGTAAAACCACCTTCCTGTTTGTGGGTCGGTGGTTTTTTGTTTTAAAAATTCATGCCATTTTAGAAACCAATTGTTCAACTCTTTGTTTAGCGCCTCTTCATTGCTGTGAGGAATATTTTTAGCAATCATTCGCAACTCTTGAGCGGCAGGCAGCTTGGGCCTGGTGGTCAAGTGTTTATTAACGATTTTCTTTTGGTGGAAGTGGCACATTTGAGCCGGAATGCCTTTGAAAACATCTCTAATACCTGTTCTACCGTCTAAAACCACAGCCTTAATCGCAAACCCATTTTTTTCCAAATTTTCTTTGCCAAATCGATAATACTCTGTTTTCTCTCCCGATGTCTCCTTCCACCAAATATTCTTTTTGGTGTTTGGTTCTCTAAATGCCACCAGCGCCGACGAGTGCGAGAAGAATGTCGTGTCAGCCACCACTACCACTTCTCTTTGGCTGATTTTAACAACCGGATTAATTTTGTTTTTATCTAACTTCCTTTGTACCCATTTGCCGCTTCGGCGATATTTTCCAGCTAAATCCGAATATGTTTGCCTTTGCCAAATATATTGTCTAACCAGTTGGTTAATCAAACAATGTTCTTTCCTTTTGTTTTGAAATTTATATCCGCACCCCACACATTTGTAGGTCTGCAACCCTCTTCTTTTACCATTCTTTTTTACCTTGCAATCAAGGCATTTTGGGCACTTTTTTTGAAGGCATATGTATTTTAGGTTAAATTTTTATCTACATTATGCCACAAAAGTAATTTTTTAGCCCCACCAAAGTGTCTATTAACTC
>JACRIB010000001.1 GCA_016235895.1 Candidatus Peregrinibacteria bacterium
ATATTTATGAATACGCTACGGTTAACAACTTTACAGGTGACGCCGCTCAAGATGTTCGTGAACAAATTGGCGCTTTGACCACGGCCGTATCTTCAGCTGAAGACGCTGCTGAAGCTACTACCATTTTGAAAGAAGAAGCTCCGAGAGTATTGGCTGAAATCGAAAAGAGATATGAATCTGATAAGCAGAGCCAGTTGGATGCGGGTGTTTTGAAATTCCCCGACCTATTCCGTCATGAAGGAGATTGGTACACGGGCGCCATTAATAATGCCGCAGCCAACTGTGTGGTAAACGGTAAAACCAATGCCGATGGTACAAGATCCGCCGATGCCGGTGGTACAACCAGCTGGGCCGAGGCTTTGACCATGGTGGCCAGATCTACCGTGGGTTGTGACGGTGCTATTCCAAGCGATGTTGATTTGTCTAATTCAATCGTGGCTCAAATGCCGGATTACGCCAGAGCTCCTGTAACTTACTTGTTACATGAAGATAAGATTGATGCTCCTACGTTGGCAAGAATTTATGCCAATAATAGACCCGGCGATGAAATTAACCGTATTGAAATGATGCAGGTTGTAGATCAGGTGTTTGAGTTACCTAAAGCCGATACGTCTGTCGCAGGCAGATTCCCCGATGCCGCAAGACTTGATGCGAGTGCCAGACAAGCTGCCAGCAATTTGGTTGACGCAGGTGTTGTAAATGGTCAAGGAAACGGTGATTTGGATCCAAATGGAAGCTTGAATCGTGCCGCTTTTGCCGCAATTATGACCAGAGTAGCAGCTACGACAGCCGGTAGAGAGGTGGCTTTGCCAGGTCCTTTAGGTAATAACGACGCAATGCCCGGTCCTACAAACGGAGAAGGTGTTCCTGCAAATTTGCCATCAGGTAGAAATGCTGTTCCGGTTGATGAAGTTCCAAGCATTTAATTGATGGATAGGTAAAATAGTTCAGTGAAAGGCCCTCGCCTAAAAATGGGGGCCTTTTTGTTTTGCGCGCTCGCTTGACAAAAATTTCCTGTTGGATAGAATTAGCCCCGTTAATAATAAAATTATGATCAGAAAAGAATTCAAGAAGACCAAGAAGATGCTCCCTGCGGGGTAAGTTCTTGGAATTTAAGAATTTCTTAAGAACCGGTCCCGCACAGAGCGGGATTTTTTATTTTTTAAAGCAAAATTCAATGGATAAAGGAAAAATGGGGCTGCGCACCATTACAGCAAAATTCGGGGGCACATCGATGGGCACAGCGAAAGCGATTGCTCAAGTGGCGGAGATTGTGGGCGGCATGAAAGGCCCAAAAGTGGCAGTAGTATCGGCAACTTCCGGCACGACGGATAAACTGATCTTGCTTGCCGAAACTGCCGCGGTGGCTGGAAATTGGCGGGAAATTTTGGATGGATTGATTGAAAAACATGCGGTGATTATGCAGGAACTGGGTGTAAAATTGAGTCTGGAAAATTTTTGGAAAGAGCTTGGGGGGCTCTGTGAAGAAGTGCAGAAAAAGGGGTCCTTGGAACTCTATATGCGCGATGAAATTATCGGTTTCGGCGAAAGAATCAGTAGCAATATTTTGCCGGCGGTGTTGGTGAAAAACGGCTTTAAGAGCGTGGCGGTAGATGCTTATGAGATAATTTTTACCGATAATAATTTCAGTGAGGGCAACGTAGACTTCGAAAAAACTTACAAAGCGGTGGCGGAAAAATTGCCGCCTTTATTGAAGGATGGCGTAATACCGGTAGTCACGGGTTTTATCGGTCAAGCGGAAAATGGCCAATATATAACCATTGGGCGTGGAGGGAGTGACTATAGCGGCGCGATAGTGGCTGGCGCCTTGGACGCGAGCGAACTACAAATCTGGACGGACGTGGACGGCATTTTCAATATCGATCCACGGCTGGAGCCACGAGCAAAAGCGCTGGAAAAACTTTCTTTTAAAGAAGCGGCGGAGTTGGCCTTCTTTGGCGCAAAAGTGCTACATCCAAAGACCATCAAACCGGCCATTGCCAAAAATATTCCGGTAAAAATTCTCAATACTTTTAATCCAAGTGCGCCGGGGACTTTGGTGATAAATGACGAGGAGGAATCGATCAAGTCCGTGACGTACAAAAAGGGTATCAGTATTGTAAATATTTGTTCCGCCGGTATGCTCACCGCGCCGGGTTTTATGTCGAAACTTTTTCAGGTTTTTGCGCGGGCTCATATCGACGTGGATGTGGTGGCAACTTCCGAGGTCAGCGTTTCGGTTACTGTGGATAATGGCGAAGCGGATAAAATCCTTGATCAGTTAGCCAAATTTGCGACGGTGCGGACGCAGAAAGGCATGGCGATCGTGTGCCTGGTTGGCGCGGGAATTATTCACAACAAGCATGTTTTGAAAGATCTTTTTGCGGCGGTGGAGGAGCATGATATTAGCATGGTGTCGCAAGGATCTTCCAAAAGAAATATCACTTTTTTGGTGAAGGAAAGCGAGGCGCAGGAAGTGGTTAAAAAAGTTTTTAATAAATTTTTTATATGACAGAAATTGGGATTTTAAAATTATCTTTTTGCTCAAGGAGCGCCCCGACAAAAGGTTGGGGCTTATTCGCAAAAATCTAATTTTAAAATTCCAATTTCTTTAACAAAAAATATCATGAAAAATGTAGTGATTGTGGGAGCGACAGGAGCGGTGGGCGTGGAGATGGTTAATTGTTTGAAAGCGCTGAATTTTCCGGTGGGAAAGCTGCGACTGGTGGCGTCGGAAAAATCGCTTGGGCGTGTTATAAAAACGCCGTTTGGGGATGTGGCGTGCGAAGTAATTTCCGAGAAAGTTTTTGAGGAAAGTGATATTGCACTTTTTTCCGCGGGCGGAGATATTAGCAAAGAATGGCGTGAAAGAGTGGTGAAGGCGGGGTGCGTGATGGTAGATAATTCGTCGGCGTTTCGTTATGAGAAAGATGTGCCGTTGGTCATTCCGGCTGTGAACGCATCGGCGGCGAAGGCGAATTCGGGCGTGATCGCCAATCCAAATTGCACCACGGCGATTGCGGCGATGGCGCTCTGGCCGTTGCATAAAAAATTCGGCCTTCGTAAAGTGATAGTTTCCACTTATCAGGCGACTTCCGGTGCCGGCGCAAAAGGCATGAAAGAGCTGGTGGATCAGACGCGCGCGGTGTTTGAAGGTAATGATTTGGGCAGCAAGGGGATTGAGGAATTGCTGGATAGGGAGAATGTCATCGTGAAGGCGGGCGATCCGGTCGGCGACCCCCGCCGACACGATGCCTTAGCATCGGCAGCGCCGAAATTTTTCGCGCATCAAATCGCGTTCAATATTATTCCACACATCGATAAATTTCAGGAAAATGGCTACACAAAAGAAGAAATGAAAGTGGCTTGGGAAACGCGGAAAATTTTTGGCGATGAGTCTATCGCGTGTTCGTGCACGGCAGTGCGAATTCCTACTTTGCGTGCGCACAGTGAGTCGATAGTAATCGAGACGCGTGAGCCGGTGAGCGTGGAGGCGGCGCGCGAAGTTTTGAGCGCGGCGCCGGGCGTGGATCTGGTGGACGACGTGAGCAAAAATCGCTATCCTATGCCTATTAACGCGGCGGGAAAGTTTAATGTGGAAGTGGGCAGGGTGAGGCAGAGTTTGATTTTTGGGGATCACGGATTGGAATTATTTGTCAGTGGCGATCAGTTGTTGCGCGGCGCGGCCCTGAATGCTGTAGAGATCGCGATGCTGTTTGCGTGAGTTCAGAAAGTCCCGCCGGCGGGGAATTATGATAAGAATTATAAATTCGTCAACCATGAAAATTGCATTACTAGGACTAGGGGGAATGGGCAAGACGGTGAGGCTGATCGCGCTGGCGCGCGGGCATGAAGTGCCGGTGATTATCGATCCACATAATCAGGAAGCTACTTCTTGTTGTCTGTCTGCGGAAATTCTCAATGGCGTGGATGTGGCGATTGATTTTTCCAGCAATGAGGCTTTATTTGGAAATATAAATATTTGCAAAAAAGCGGGAGTGAATTTAGTAGTGGGAACGACGGGATGGTACGATAAACTGGCGGAGGTGAAAGAGATGGTGGAGGTGAAGAATGCCGGGACTGTTGCGGAAGAAAATGGTGGCAGGCCGCGGGAAGGAAAAGCGGCGAAGAAAAATCTTGATAATGCGAACGAAATTGGTTTTCTTTGGTCATCTAATTTTTCAATCGGGGTAAATTTATATTTTAAAATGGTTGAGGTGGCGGCAAAATTGGTGAATAAATTTGATGAATATGATGTTTGGGGACATGAAATTCATCACTACAACAAGGCCGATTCGCCTTCCGGTACCGCAAAGACTTTGGAGAAAATTTTGCTGGATAACATTGAAAGGAAAAAGGCGGTGGTGGAAGACAAATTGGACCGCAAACGCGAGCCGCATGAAATTCATTTTTCTTCAGTGAGGGGTGGGCCGGTAAATTTCGGACATACTATTGGTTTCGATTCGGCGGCGGACAGAATTCTCATTACCCATGAGGCTAGGTGTCGCGATGGCTACGCCTTGGGCGCGGTGAAGGCGGCGGAGTGGCTGAACGGGAAAAAAGGGTATTTTAATATGGAGGATTTTTTACGAGGTATGATCGAGTGACGGAGCGAGAGAATTTGTTTAAAAAATTATTATTAAAAAATTTTATGCCAAGAAAATATGCAGGAATGTGGACGGCGATCGTGACGCCGTTTAGCCAGGCGGGCGGCATCGATGAAGAGGCTTTGCGCCGCATGGTGAAAAGACAAATTGCCGGTGGTGTAAGTGGTATCGTGCCGGTAGGAACGACCGGTGAATCGCCGACGACGACCACGGAAGAAGATGCGCGGATTTTTGAAATAGTGGTGGAGGAAACGAGGAAGGCGTTTGAGAAAAATAACGGGTCGAGCATAGGTGAGCAGACTGTCGCTGATGGTGCCCGTGGCCAGCCACCCAAAAAAGTCCTGGTCATGGCGGGTGCCGGCAGTAACTCCACTCACGAAGCGACCGAGTACATTAAAAATGCAAAAAAGGCGGGCGCGGATTGTTGCTTGATAGTTAGTCCGTATTACAACAAACCAACGCAAAAAGGCTTGCGGCTCCACTATTTGGCTCTTGCCAAATTGGGTTTGCCGATTATTGTTTACAATATCAAAGGCCGCACCGGGGTGAATATCGAGACCGATACTTTGATGGAAATTGCACGGCACCCGATGATAGTTGGGGTGAAGGAGGCGAGCGGCGATATGGGGCAAATTAAAGAAGTTTTGAGGAGGAGGGAGGAATTGGAAAAAGACATGAGTTTTGGCGGAAGCGTCGCAGGTGGCGGATTGCAGAATGGAGCTAAGGAATTCACAGTTTTGTCCGGCGACGATGGCCTCACCCTGGAAGTCATGCGAAATGGTGGCGATGGAGTGGTGTCGGTGGCAGGGAATTTGATTCCGCGCGAGTTGAGCGAGATGGTGAAAATGGCTAGCACTGCAGATTTTGAAGGTGCGGCAAAAGTTAACGAAAAATTTGCGCGTTTGTTTAAAGATATTTTCGTCGAGACAAATCCGATTCCGGTGAAATATATCGCGTCGCGGATGGGTTTATGTGGGCCGGCTTTCCGTTTGCCGATGTGTGAGCCGGAGGAAAAAACAAAAGCGTATTTGGAGGAGACGATGAAATTTTATGAGCTGATTTGAGAAAAATGTGGGTGACGTGGTGGTCGCAAAATATTGAGCGGGCGCAAAATGCAGTTGCTTGACAAATGGGTACTTGTCAAAATTAACAGATTGGAAAGTCCCGCCGGCGGGGGATTAGAGTTTATACAAAAAATATGTCAAATCCAGATTTTCGTTAAAATTATAAATAATCAAAATGCCAGATAAAGCAAACCAACAAGTTCTCTACTTTCCAAAAGAAGGAATAATGAAGAGTGTGCAGCAATTTCCGACGCCTTTTTTTGTTTATGAAGAAAAAAAATTGCGGGAAAATTGTCGAAATTTGAAAAAAACTTTTGAAAAATATTTTCCTTATTTTCAGCCATTGTATGCGGTAAAAGCCAATAACAATCCGACGATTTTGAAGATAATAATGGAGGAGGGTTTTGGCTTTGATTGTTCGAGCGAGTCGGAGTGCCGGATGGTTAAAAAGATTTGCGAGGGTGAAATGAAAATGTCCGGAAATGTGAATACGATGAAAGTTGTCAGCATGTACACGGGAAATTACACGCCCGTGGAAACGCTGAAATTTGCCAAAGATTGTGGCATGATTTTGAATTTGGATGATGTGAGTAACGTGGCGATGTTGAAAGAATTTTGTGGTGGCGGTGGACAAAGCGCGGTTGGTGATGACAAATCGGTGGTTGGCGTGCCGGAAACCTTATCCTTCCGCGTAAATCCCGGTATTGGCAAAGGCGGAATGGAGAGCGTGGTGACGGCCGGCCCGGATGCGAAATTCGGCGTGCCTTTTGAAAAAGCGGCCGAAGCCTACAAGCTGGCGCAAGAGGCCGGCGTGAAACATTTTGGCATCCACATGATGACGGGCAGCAATGTTTTGGATGAAGAATATTTTGCGAAAGTGGTAGAAAAATTACTGGAAATTGTGGCTGACGTAAAAAATAAAACCGGCATAAAAATTGAATTTTTGAATATTGGTGGCGGCTTTGGCGTGGCTTACAGACCGGAAGAAAAGAGCCTGGATTTGGATAAAGTCGCGCGACTGATTAAAGAAACTTTTGATAAACAATGTGCAAAATTTGGCATCAAGGCGCCGAGACTTATAGCCGAACCGGGAAGATATATTACGGCGGATATGGGCTTTCTGGTGGGAAAAGTGGTGGTAATAAAAGATGGTTATAAAAAATTTGTCGGCATCGATGCGGCCAGTAATGACATGCCGCGACCATCAATTTATGGGGCCTACCATTATGTAAGCGTGATGAAAAAGGGCGAGTTCGGCGGGCGCGTGATAATGGTGGAAAATAAAAAATTCGTTTCCGAAAAAAGTATCACCGGTGATACTTTGACCGCAGACCGTGTCATCGCAAGTTCAAAAACCGAAGTCGTCTCCGTGGTCGGCAGTATATGCGAAAACAATGATCAGTTTGCCAAGGATCGCGAGTTGCCGGTGTGCGAAACAGGAGACATTATTGTGATTCATAATTGTGGCGGGCACGCTTTCGCGATGGGCCATCATTACAATGGCAAGCTTTTGCACGCCGAATATTTGTTGCAAGAAAACGGCGAATTGCGTATGATCCGCCGCGCGGAAACTTTTGAGGACTTGTATAGGACGACGACGGATTTTGGACGTACAAAAAAATGATAAGAAATCCAATTTAACCAAAAATTTCAAGTAAACAAATGCACATCCAACCATCAACTCGTCTGAAATCTTTGCCGGCTTATGCCTTCAAAGAAATAAATGATCGCGTTAAGGCGCTGCGAGAAAAAGGCGTGAGAGCTATCGATTTTGGCGTGGGCGATCCGAGCGAGCCGACGCCGGATTTTGTTATCAATGAGCTGTCGGTGGCGGCCAGAAAGCACGCGCTGACGGGCTATCCGCACTACATCGGCTTGAAAGAATTTCGCATGGCAGCTGTTAATTATATGAAAAGAAGATTCAGAATTTCGCTCGATCCCGACACGGAAATTTGCTCAAATGTGGGTTCGAAAGAATCGATTTTCCATTTTCCGGAGGCTTTTGTGGAACGTAACGACATTGTAATTTGTCCTTCGCCTGGCTATCCACCGATGAAAACCGGCACGATTTTTGCCGAGGCGGTGCCATATTATGTCCCTCTGTTAAAGGAAAATGGCTTTCTGGTGGATTACAAAAAAATTCCGGAAAAAATCGCGAA
>JACRIB010000049.1 GCA_016235895.1 Candidatus Peregrinibacteria bacterium
GAACATATACATTTTTTGTTGGTGAACTGTACAAATTTCCATTTAAATAGTTTAATAAACCCATGTCCCCACACCTCAAAGTATTTCTCGCCGGAATGTCGCCCTATCTTAATTTAAAGTTGGCAATCCCTCTCGGCATAAGTCTTCACCTATCAATTTTAGAAGTATTATTCTTTGCTTTAGCGGGCGATCTAATCCCTGCCTTGATTATTTTGGCTCTACTTGGTCCTTGCGCAAGTTTTCTCAGGAAACATTTTAAATTCATTGACCGCTTAATGGAAAAACTCTTCAACAAAACTCGCGAAGAAAAATTTCACAGATTCCAAAAATACGGAGCCTGGGGCATCGTAGCCTTCATCGCCACCCCACTCCCCGGCAGCGGCAATGTCACCGGCGGAATCATGGCTTATCTATTAGGTATAAACTACTGGAAAACCGTTTTAATCGTAGTGGTTGGCAGCACAATTTCCGCCCTCTTGATCGCCGGCGGAGTCGAAGGAGCTGTAGGCCTATGGAAGCATTTTTTCTAACAGCCCGACTGAAGGTCGGGGCATTGACTACAAAAACTTTCCACGAAGTGGAAAACCTTGCTCCACCATCAGCTCTCCTTGCCTTATCACCTCCACTTCATCCCCAATCACCTTCACAATCGTCGAAGGTTTATTGAATGGAATTTTTCCGGCATCCACTACCAAATCAATCAAACTAGCCAATTCGCCAAAAATACTCACATCAGCTTCATACAAAGGCGGCTCACCGGCAAGATTCGCGCTGGTCGTAGTTATTGGAAAACCAAAATTCTTCACCAATTCATGAGAAAATTTATGATCAGGACAACGAATACCAACAAATTTCTGACCAGGATTAAACGACTCTGGCAAACCAAATCCGCTTTCATCAAATTTTATTTTTGTAACCAAAATCGTGAGAGGACCGGGCCAATAATCTTTTGCTAACTTCAAAGCTTTTTCTGAAAACTCACCATATTTCTTCGCCATCTCCAAATCCGACACCAAGATACTCACCGGCTTACTCTCATCACGCCCCTTAAGCCTGTACAACTTCGCCAAAGCCTGCGGATTCCTTACATCCACCGCCAAACCATAACAAGTCTCGGTAGGGTGCATCACCACGCCACCGGCACTAAGCACATTAACAGCTTTGAAGATGATTTCATTTTGTTGCATGGCAGCTTTTTGCATCATTAAAAGTTCTTTAACAATAAATTTTATGACATTTTTTCAAACAACCGACTGAAATCAAAATGGCTTATTTGAAACAAAAAATCAACTAAAAAGTCTGCGCGTGCAGATGTAAATACAATGATTTTCAATATTTAACAAGTTTTCCGATTTATCATTAAAGTATATACTGCTCAAAAATTACTCCCTTAACCACCACCCCATGAAACTCAAAGTCGCCATCAACGGATTCGGCAGAATCGGCCGCCAAGTTTTCCATATCAACCTCCTGAAAAATTATTTTGATATTGTGGCCATAAATGACCTTACCGACGCCAAAACTCTCGCTCACCTTCTAAAATATGATTCCAGCTACGGCGTGCTGGACGCTCACGTGGAAGCCAAAGACGGCAACATTCTCGTGGAAGGCAAAGAATACAAAGTTCTAAGTGAAAAAGATCCCGAAAAACTACCTTGGAAAGATCTGAAAGTTGATCTCGTGATCGAATCCACCGGTTTTTTCACCGACCGCGCCGGCGCCGAAAAACACATCAAAGCCGGAGCAAAAAAAGTCATCATCAGCGCGCCGGGCAAAGATGCCGATTTCACTGTTGTACTCAGTGTAAACGACGATAAATACGATCCGGCCAAACACAATATCATCTCCAACGGCTCCTGCACCACAAACTGCTTGGCTCCCATCGCCAAAGTTTTGAATGACAATTTTGAAATTGAAAAAGGCCTGATGACAACAATTCATTCATACACCAACGACCAAAGAATTCTCGACCTTCCGCATAAAGACCTTCGTCGCGCCCGCACGGCCGGAGTTTCCATGATTCCAACTTCAACCGGTGCCGCCAAAGCCATCGGCGAAGTTCTTCCGGAATTAAAAGGTAAATTAAATGGCTTGGCCATACGTGTTCCAACACCTACAGTTTCTCTTGTTGACCTAACTTGCGTCGTCAAGAAAAACACCACCGTTGACGAAGTAAACCAAAAAATGCGCGAAGCTGCCGGCAATAAAATGAGCGGCTACCTCGGCTACAGTGACGAACCGCTTGTCTCCATTGATTACAAAAAATGCCCACTTTCATCAATCTTTGATGCCCTCTCTACGGAAGTAATAGGTAACAACTTGGTAAAAATCCTCTCCTGGTATGACAACGAATGGGGCTACTCCAGCCGTGTAGTGGACCTGGTAAAAGTCATTGGAGACAAAATGTAGAACAAAGGCCAACTTTACACACACTTTTTAGCACTATATAATCGCAAGTGCTAACCTGCCCACCCATGTCCGAAGAACGCAAAAAACAGATTCTAAAAGCCATTATCAATCATTTTGTTGAAACCGCAGAACCGGTTGGTTCGAATACGATTTTGGTGAGTTATCAATTTCATGTGTCGCCGGCGACAATTCGCAATGACATGATGACTTTGGAAGAAGAGGGCTACATTTATCAACCGCACACTTCGGCCGGAAGAATTCCTACCGACAAGGGCTATCGCCTTTTTGTCGACGAAATGGCCGACTACAAAAAAGCTCGTCAGGAAGCCATAAAAGCCCTGTCTACTATTCGTGAAAAATATCGCATTGAAAAAGTCCGCGAAAAACTTTATGACGCCGTTTCACTACTCGCGCGCGCGACAAATTCCGTCAGTTTTGCCACCACCCCGGACAACCCGCACACTTTTTTTCTCGGCATGTCCAATGTTCTTCGCCAGCCCGAGTTCTCTCAGAACAGCGTCAACGCCAGCGAAGTAATGGAGGTGCTCGAACGCGGCGATAATTTCGTAAAAACTCTAGCTTCTCTCGATGTGACCGAAAATGTGCGCACCTTCATCGGTGAAGAAAATATTTTGCCGCAAATCCAAAGTTGCAGCATCGTAGTGAGCAAATATCACGATGACGGCTACACCGGTTACCTCGGCGTGCTGGGCCCAAAACGCATGAATTACGCCTACAATATCGTGATGGTGGAAGAAATTAAGAAACTATTAAACAAATAATTATGGCTGACCAACAAAACGGATCTCAGGACGATAAACCGGTAGATGATCTCGCAAAAAAACTTGCTGACGCAGAAAAACAAGCGGCTGCAGAAAAAATGCGAGCACACAGTGCGAGCGCGCAGGATGAGGACGAATCTGGCTCTGCCAGTTCGGGCGAATCCGAGCTTACAAAAATGACCGAGCTCGCCAAGCGCACCATGGCCGATTTTCAAAATTTCAAACGCCGCCAGGACGAAGAACGCCGCACAATTATAACGATGGCCAATGCAGACTTAATTCGCAATCTAATCCCAATTATCGACAACCTCGACCGCGCAAAACAACACGTTCCGGCTGGTGCGGAAGAGTGGTTTAAAGGCATAGAAATGTGCACTTCACAATTACACAAAACCTTAAACGAATCAGGAGTTAAACCAATAGAATCAGTAGGTCAGCCCTTCAATCCCGACCTTCACGAAGCGCTCGCAGAAGGTCCCGGTGAAAAAAATATTGTAACGGAAGAATTGGAAAAAGGGTATATGTTAGGTGAACGTGTAATTCGCCACGCCAAAGTAAAAGTAGGACAGGGATGAAGCGAGCGACAGCGAGCAAAATCCCCTAGCCAAGAAAAAGTTTTGCAAAGCAAAACACCTCGTCCCTATACCTTAACCTCTCACCCCATGGCCAATTTCAATTACAAACAAGCTTTCATTCACGTCAACATCGACGTAACCAAAGAAATGATTTCCTACAAAGAGAAAACCATCCCCTCCCACTGCGTCATCGGCATCGGCCTTGGCTTCACCGACATCGCCAAAGTGGCTGTGGGACAAGCACTCGGAGGATTAATTGGCGGCGCAATAGCTCAAAGTGGCTACAACAAAGGAGGCTCTCTCAACAAAAAATTATCTGAAATACCAAAGAGCAATTTCGCCCAAATGATCATCACCTACAACGAAGAGGGCGAGCGCACGACGCGAGCGCGAACAAGTGAAGCAAGTGGCTCCGCCACTGCTGAACGCAGTGAGCCTATAAACAAAGACGACAAACAAAAAGTCATGCGCGTTCCGCTAAACACTAACGACGAGACCTGTGTGAAAATGATCGAAGCCGTCGCCAAAGAATATCACGACAAATTCATCGGCTTCGGCGGTCTGCCGGTTGTCGAAAAAACTCTCAATATTTCCCATCTAGCCGCCATCATCACGATAGTGGTAATAATTGCCATTGTAGTCGGCTTCATCATCTACGGCGCCACAAGCTCCGGATCGTATTAAAAAATCTTCGCTTTTCTTGCACAAATAAGCCATATTTGCTACAATTCAAACTTGATATTTAATATCAAAATATGGCGTTGGAAGAACACGGCGAATCGGATGAGTCTACGGCATTCAAGAAATATCCATTTTTTTTAAGCGCCCCCTGGCCCGACGGCAAAATTAGAGTTGAGTGCAAAGCTCAAGAAGTTTTCCCTAATGTCTCATCGGGATCCATACCGGCATTACAATTGAAATATGACCACCAAAAATCGACCTGGATGGTTGACGACCAAAAAAGCATGTACCTCCACCCTGACGGATCAGCGATAGTCAACGTAGATGAAGCCATCCGCAGAGCCAATAATACATTCCCACACGGCCCGGACTATCCGCGCTCCGATACGTCTGTTATAAATTGATATGAAATTCCCCTTGACCGTTCGTTATTAGCACTCTACAATAGAGACTGCTAACTTTTAATTTAAATATTTATGAGCAAAATAATAGGCATCGATCTGGGTACTAC
>JACRIB010000050.1 GCA_016235895.1 Candidatus Peregrinibacteria bacterium
GCTTTCTATCTCAAAATATTCCTCCAGTCCTTCCGGCAAAAATGCCCATACTAGTTCGTGTTCTTTCATAAATGAAGGGTTAAAATTTTACCCTCACAGTTTATTCTAAAATTTATTCAAAGAAAAAATCGCTTGATCCCCAAAAGTGCGCTTCTTTACCGATAAGTAATCCTTCTCGCCTAGTTGTTTCAAGGTCTTGCGGTGTTCTTTCCGCAGGGGTTTTTGTTGATCTTTGTCTACGGGCTTCTTGTATTACTCTTTCTCTTTCCCCCAACCTATTTCGCGTAGCTGTCTGTATATCTCTTAATGTTTTATCAACCTGGATAATTTCTGGAGCTTTGATGTCAGCTCTATGTGCTTGATCGTATCCTGTGCGTTTTAATGGATCGGACAGTATTGAATATGCCAATATTATCTGTTTAAATTTTGCCTCTGCTGCGGCTTTATCACGATCATTACGCTTAAGATCCGGATGATGTTGCTTAGCCAATGACCGATATGCTGTTTTTATCGTGTCCAAACTGGCGTTTTCCGAAACGCCTAGAATTTCATAATGATTTTGTTCTCGTTTATCTAAATGTTCATTAGAATTTTCTTCTTTCAACATATGATGCAAATATACTTTAATAATTTGTGCTTGCAAGTCTCGACCAGGCTGGCTCTTCCAAAGGCGACAAATGTGTGATAAAAAGTTGCCATGGATCGTTACATTGCAATTTTTGTCGGCTGCCCGCTCGGTTTTGTGATTATGTATTTTAAGAGGGCGATAAAAGAATTTATCGGTGAAGTTGGTTTTGCGGAAAAATATTTAGGCATGGGTGGCACCAATACTTTTGTGGTGTTGGTGGGTATTTTGGTTTTCATCGGTTCTTTGATGTATGGCCTGGGAACATTCCAAGCGCTTTTAGATAGTAGCCTCGGTATGTTTTTCAAGAAATAACAGATCGAAAAATCATGTTGACATTATCTGGTCGCATAAATATAATGGCCAGGCATTTGGGAGCAATAACAGATTAAAAATTACAAACTTAATGCAGGAAAAATTAGCTACTTACCCTTCAGGTTGATGACTTAAACAAGGTCGTAGCTTGAAGGGTGTGTAGCAATACACGCCCTTTTTGTTCCTTGAAAATTAGTGGCAATTAATAAATTTTTTTTACCAATTACTAGTTAAAGTAATTGGTTCTCTGTAATTTCAAAATAAGTTACTTATGAGCGAAGAGTGAATGCCTCGACTCCAAACTCCGATGAAGGACGTAGCTAGCTGCGATAAGCTTTGGTGAGCCGCTAAGCAGGCTTTGACCCAGAGATTTCCGAATGGGGGAACCCATTCCGAGTCATGTCGGAAAACTGTATACTGAATAATTAGGTATACCGAGGAAACCCAGCGAACTGAAACATCTTAGTGGCTGGGGAAGAGAAATCAAACGAGATTCCCGTAGTAGTGGCGAGCGAACCGGGATCAGCCTAAACCTTATTCTACGGAATAGGGGGTTGTAGGACCTCAATATGAACTTTATTTCTATTAGTCAAACGTCTCTGGAAAGAGCGACCATAGAGGGTAATAGTCCCGTCGACGAAAATAGGATAAAGCTCTAGAGTGTTCCTGAGTAAGATCGGACACGTGTAATCCGGTCTGAATCTGGGAGGACCATCTTCCAAGGCTAAATAGGTTTGGAGATCTATAGTGAACAAGTACCGTGAGGGAAAGGTGAAAAGCACCCCGGTTAGGGGGATGAAATAGAACCTGCAACTCTTTGCTTACAACGATTCGGAGCCCCGACATTTCGTCGGGGTGACGAAGTACTTTTTGTAGAACGGACCAACGAGTTAGCTGTGCGGCGCATGGTTAAGGGAGTAAATACCCGGAGCCACAGTGAAAGCGAGGGTGAATAACCCGTACGTGTCGCGCACTAGACCCGAAACTGAGTGATCTATCCATGGTCAGGTTGAAGGTAGCCGAGAGGCTGCTGGAGGACCGAACCGACTAGTGCTGCAAAACTAGCGGATGAATTGTGGATAGGGGCGAAAAACCAATCGAACTCAGAGATAGCTGGTTCTCCTCGAAATAGCTTTAGGGCTAGCCTTGTGTTAATAGCAGTAGGGGTAGAGCGCTGTTTGGACTAGGGGACGAAATAAGTCTACCAAATCCAGATAAACTTCGAATACTACTGTGAGTTTCACAGGTGTCAGACAGTGACAGCTAAGTGCCATTGTCAAAAGGGTAACAGCCCAGATCGCCATCTAAGGTCCCAAATAAAGACTAAGTGGAAAAGGATGTAGAATTGCGTATACAACCAGGAGGTTGGCTTAGAAGCAGCCATTCCTTTAAAGAGTGCGTAACAGCTCACTGGTCTATGCGATTCCGCGCCGAAAATATAACGGGGCTCAAGTCTTTAACCGAAGATGCGGGTGGTATGTGACTTCGGTCATATATCGCGGTAGAGGAGCGTTCCTGTCAGCGTCGAAGTTGAATTGAGAAGTTCAATGGAGCGTCAGGAAGTGAAAATGTTGGTATGAGTAACGAAATTCAAATGAAAAATTTGAACACCGTAAGTCCAAGGTTTCCCAAGCAACGGTAATCGGCTTGGGGTTAGTCGGTCCTAAGGCCAGGCAGAAATGCGTAGCTAATGGACAACAGGTTAATATTCCTGTACAACTTAATGTTCGTCCCAGCAATGCTGGAAGGAGGTTAAGATCAATTTTTGAAGGCTTCGGCCGGATAAAGGAGATCTCTACTGACTGAAAGCGGCGCTAGCTCAGGGATAACGCAGCAGGATAACCGGAGCGTGTTAATGAATTCACGTGCAAGCTGTTAGCTTATGTCTCTAAATGGTAAATCCGTAGAGATTCGCGAGCAGTGATGCAAAATACTCTGTCTTTGACAGGGTGATTCCGGTAATTTCAGCTGCCAAGAAAATTCTCGGTAGCGAGAACATTAGGTTTCCGTACCGCAAACCAACGCAGGTGGACGAGTCGAATAGACTAAGGTGAGCGAGTAATCTATTGCTAAGGAACTCGGCAAAACAGTAGGTGTAACTTCGGGATAAACCTTGCCCGATGCGCGCAAGCGTGTCGGGCCGCAGTTAATGATTCCATGCAACTGTTTATCAAAAACACAGGTCTGTGCTAAGTCGTAAGACTATGTATACGGGCTGACGCCTGCCCAGTGCCAGAAGGTCACGAGGAGGGGTATACGCTCTGAATCTAAGCCCTGGTGAACGGCGGCCGTAACTATAACGGTCCTAAGGTAGCGAAATTCCTTGTCGGGTAAGTTCCGACCCGCACGAATGGCGTAATGATGTGGAAACTGTCTCAGCAATAGGCTCGGTGAAATTACAGAACTGGTAAAAATGCCAGTTTATTATAGAAAGACGAAAAGACCCCGTGCAGCTTTACTGTAGCTTGACATTGTTTCTGGATATTGTTTGCGTAGGATAGGTGGGAGACTTTGACGGTTCGCTTTTGGGCGGATTCGAGTCATCCTTGAAATACCACCCTTATTATATCTAGGATCTAACTTAGACTGTTAAACCAGTCTTTAGGACAGTGTTTGGTGGGCAGTTTGACTGGGGCGGTCGCCTCCTAAAGAGTAACGGAGGCGCGCAATGGTTCTCTAAGTTTGGATGGAAACCAAGCTGATAGTGTAATCGCACAAGAGAGCTTAACTGCAAGACCTACAAGTCGAGCAGATGCGAAAGCAGGTGATAATGATCCGATAGTGGCACATGGGTGCGCTATCGCTCAACGGATAAAAGTTACGCCGGGGATAACAGGCTGATCGGTTCCAAGAGTTCACATCGACGAATCGGTTTGGCACCTCGATGTCGGCTCGTCCTATCCTGGGGCTGGAGAAGGTCCCAAGGGTTTGGCTGTTCGCCAATTAAAAGGGTACGCGAGCTGGGTTCAGTACGTCGTGAGACAGTACGGTCTATATCTTCTATAATCGCAGGATATTTGAGGGATGCTGTTCCTAGTACGAGAGGACCGGAATGGACAAACCTCTGGTGTATCTGTTGTCGTGTCAACGGCATCGCAGAGTAGCTAGGTTTGGGGAGATAACCGCTGAAAGCATCTAAGTGGGAAACTCCTCCCAAGATTATATATCCCAATTAACCTCCACGAAGACTACGTGGTTGATAGGTCACAGATGGAAGTTCGGCAACGAATTAAGTCGAGTGATACTAACAGGTGAATGAACTTATTTTTACAGAGAACCGTTATTTTGACTAGTAATTGGTGAAAAAAATGAAAATTATATCAAATTGTCATCTACTGCGTTGAAGGAAAAATTTAAATCCTCGTGTACGTACAGTACACTGCGGTTTAAATTTTTCCTTCGCCTTGTATCTGACTATTACAATTAATTTTTCAATATTATAAAAGCCAGTATCTTGGTAGTTCTAGAGACGGGGGTACACCTGTTCCCATCCCGAACACAGCAGTTAAGCCTGTCTTCGCCGATGTTACTGTGATTTTCTCACGGGAAAGTAGGGCGCTGCCAAGATAGTGGCTTTTATAGTGAGTGTTGTCACGAGCGAGACAACACTTGATTTAGTTAATTGTTGGCTTATTTGAGCCTTTTTGTTGTTTAAAGATTTTTGAAAATTTCCCATTTTGTTTTTTTTTGTTATAATTATCATGTTTATTGGTTAATGAAATTTTATGGAAATTACGAATGAGATGATTTATGAAATGTTAAAGGAATCCAAAGATTCTAATAATAGGCGTTTTGAGCAGATTGATCAGCGTTTTGAACAGATTGAGGTATTATTAAGGGAGTTTAAAGCAGAAACTAATCGACGCTTTGAGCAAATGGATAGACGCTTTGAAAGAATTGAAGCCTTGCAGATGGAAGATCACAGAATCCTAATGAATCTGTGGGAACAGAGGGATAACATGAAATTGAGTTACACTAGGACTCTGTTGACCATGACGGGAGTGATTTCCGGGGTTGTGGCTATGATAGTGTCTTTCATTACTGGAAAAGCTATAATTTATAAAAGTTGAGAATTGTCTGAATTAGAAGTTCTAAAACAAGAAATTAAGCATATCCATGAGCGCAATCAGCGCGTTGAGCTGGATAAGGCTTGGGAGCTAAGCTGGACGCGGAAGTTAATTGTGGCTTTTTTGACGTATGCTGTGGTGGTTTGTTTTTTTGTTTTTGCTAAATTGCCGGATCCTTTTGTGAATTCGATAGTGCCGGCGCTAGCGTTTATAGTTTCCAATTTGGCTTTGCCAATTTTCAAAAGGATTTGGTTGAAATTTAAAAAATCTAATTAATTTTATGCAGCGCGTTGTTTTCATTTTTCATGGAGTTGGTGGTGGGCCGGGTGAAAATTGGTTTCCTTGGCTTAAGAGAGAGCTGAAATACAATCGCTGCAATGTAATTGTGCCGCAATTTCCGACGCCTGAAGGTCAGATTTTGAAAAATTGGCTAAAAACTTTTGAAGAATGTTTGAAAAATGCGAATTTGAATGAAGAGGATTTGAATGATGCAATTTTTATCGGTCACAGTCTTGGTGGTCTTTTTATGTTGTCGCTTTTGGAAAAATATAAAATTAAAATGGCGGTTTTTGTGGCGAGTTTTGGCAAACTTCCAAGTAATAAATTTGATGAGAGTATGACAACTTTTGCTCCGCCTGAGCGCGCAGATTTCGATTGGCGAAAAATTCAGGAAAATTGCCAGAAATTTCTGGTCTACCAGGGTGATAATGATCCTTATGTTAAACTGGGAACGGCTCATCATTTAGCCAGAAATCTGCATGCAAAATTGGAATTACTACGAGGTGCGGGGCATTTTAATGGCAGTACCGGTTACTTCAAATTTCCTTTGCTTTTGGAAGCAATAAAGAAAATTTTTTAAGCGGCTTTTTCTTCTTTAGCATCTTCTTCGTCGCTGGCGATAGTAGTGTTTTTTAGGTCTTTTAATTTTTGACTTCTGGAGGTCAAAGGATTGTAGCTTTCGTAGAATAATTCAATTAAGTCCGTAGTGTTCATTTGCTCTACTTTAAGGCCACAATTCTCCAAGCCTGATTGGATCACGTTGACTCTTTGAGTCAGATCTTTTTTCAAATTGTTGAATTCGGAACGACGAGTTTTTATATCGGCATAGCTGTCTTTTGGCGCCAATCTTTGAAAAAATGAGAAAAATTTCTTGGTTGATTCGCCGCTTTGAGACCTGGTTGGATCGATTTGAACGATAACATAAAATTCTTTTTCCATAATGTCGGCGTATTCCACGAGACGTTTGATGTATTGAGCGTATTCAAAAGTTTGTTCTTGTAAAAGTTTGTTTTGCTGCTTTTCTCCAAGTTTTTTTACACCTTCAATATAGTTATCAATATCCAGTTTTTTTGATCTGACTAGAATTTGAATAGGAAATTCGAGGGAGTTTAAAAAGTTTTGGTAAGAATAAACGATGGAGTTTTGTTCTTCCTCTGATTTCAAATTGAAATTGATGCTGGAAGTTTTCAAAACTGCGCGCATGCCACCATTTTTTAGCACGACGACATTTTCGCGAATTTCAGCGATGCGAAGGTGAGTTTGGGTGCTGTTCAACTGTTGATCACGATTTTTTTTGCCTGGAGAAATGAAATCTAGTAAGCCCATATTTATTTTTTTAAATGATAGGCGACTTTGTCGCCTGATAATTTTGATTAATTAATTCTTTCAAACCTTCTTTTTTTTCTTGTGTGGAGAGTTCCGGAGTTTTTGTTTCTGTTTCTCCGCCTGTGTCCAGGACTTGAGTTAATTCTGCGAGGCTCTTTTTTTGTTTGTTTTCTTTTTTCACTTCTATTTTTTCCACTTTTTTATTGCTATCATCAAAAGGTGGGATAAATGGCGTGCCGGTGCCTTGAATCCAGTATCTTTGGCGTGGTAAAATATGATATTCGATGAAATGCATCAGGAATTCATCGAAGGGTAAACTGTGGATCTTTATAAAGGCAAAGGCTAGAGTAATTGCGCTGATAATAATTACCGGTGGTAGCCACACTTCGATAAAATAGGTCTTGGAAAGTTGGATATAAAGGGCGTAGGCAATGCCGCCGCCAACTCCGCAAATGATCAGTTGCTGGATGGTTAGGGTCCAGATGATGGTGTCTTTACGCTGTACGTCTTGTGGGACTTTGAATTGCATGGTGAGTTAAATTTATCTGGGTATTATACCAAAAAATGCTTCAGATTACAATACTGCTGTGCTAAAATGCCGCCGTTATGAATCATAAAACAAATGCGACTTTGTCGCATATCCGAAATTTTTGCATTATTGCGCATATTGATCATGGAAAGTCCACTTTGGCTGATCGTTTTTTGGAAGTGACGTCGACTTTAGATAAACGTGAGATGAAGCATGGTCAGATGCTGGATACGATGGAATTGGAGCAAGAAAGGGGCATTACGATCAAGCTGCAGCCCGTCAGAATGAATTGGAAATATAAGAGCGAGGATTATATTTTGAATCTGATTGATACTCCCGGACATGTGGATTTTTATTATGAAGTTTCCAGAAGTCTGGCGGCTTGTGAAGGGGCGATTCTAGTGGTTGATGCGACTCAGGGAATTGAGGCTCAGACATTGGCAAATTGCTACATGGCGATGGAGCACAATCTGGAGATTATCGCGGTTTTGAATAAGATTGATCTACCGTCGGCGGATGTGGAGAGACGTGCCAAGGAAATCGAGGTGGCGTTGGGTATTCCCGTTAGTGAAATTATTGCCGTGTCGGCGAAGGAGGGCACAAATGTGGAAAAGGTTTTGGAAAGAGTGATTGAACGCGTGCCATGTCCAAAAGCTGCTGAAACCGATGAATTTAAAGCCCTGATTTTTGATTCAATTTACGATACTTATCGCGGGGTGGTGGCTTACATTAGATTGAAATCCGGTTCTGTAAAAAAGGGTGATAAAGTTAATTTTTTGAGTACGAAAAAAGAAATTGAGGTGCTGGATGTGGGCTATTTGAAGCCAAAATATCTGTCTGCTGATGAACTTTTACCGGGGGAAGTGGGCTACATCGTGACGGGACTCCGCAATGTGCGGGAGTCGCGCGTGGGTGATACAATTTGGCATGCCGGTAGCACGGGTATGACGGTGGAACAGGCGCGGCCGCTTGAGGGATACAAGGTGGTCAAACCTTTTGTTTTTGCGGGGCTTTTTTGTGCGGATGCGGATGATTATCCTTTGCTCCGAGAGTCTTTGGAAAAATTGCAATTAAATGACAGTTCTTTAACTTTTGAACCGGAGCATTCCGGGGCGCTCGGCCATGGTTTCCGTTGTGGCTTTTTGGGTTTGCTGCATATGGATATTGTGCAGGAACGTCTGGAACGAGAATATAATTTGACGTTGATTGCCACGGCACCTTCGGTTTCTTATATTATTGTGAACACTAGAGGCGAGGAAACTTTGATTTCCAGTCCGGCGGATTTGCCGGATCCAGCTTCGATTCAGGATATCAAGGAACCATGGGTGAAAGTGGAAATTTTGACGCCGAGTGACTCGATGGGGGCGATTATGACTTTGTGTTCTGACAAAAGGGGAATTTCTAAAAATTCGCAATTTATTGATGAAAAACGCGTGATTTTGCATTTTGAAATGCCTTTGGCTTCAATTGTTGTAGATTTTTACGACCAATTGAAAAGTATAAGTAGTGGCTACGCTTCCATGAATTATGAGCATCTGGATTATCGCGTGGGTGATCTGGTGAAATTGGATATTTTGATTGCGGGGGAAAAAGTGGATGCGCTTTCTTTGATTGTACATCGCAAAGATGCTTTTTATGTCGGCAGCGACTTGGTGAAAAAATTGAAAGAATTAATTCCAAAGCATCAATTTACGATTGCTTTGCAAGCTGCTATTGGTGCAAAAATTATCGCACGTGAGACGATTTCCGCTTTCCGTAAGGACGTGACGGGTTATCTCTATGGCGGAGATGTGTCTCGTAAAAACAAGCTCTTAGATAAGCAGAAGAAAGGCAAAAAGCGCATGAAAATGATGGGCAAAGTGGAATTGCCGCAGGAGGCTTTTTTGGCGGTGTTGAAGAAGAACTAAAATTCAGGGATTATAGTATTGACGAAGAGAGCCAAAGTGGTACTATGGAAGCATAATTTAA
>JACRIB010000007.1 GCA_016235895.1 Candidatus Peregrinibacteria bacterium
GAACTCTTGGTTTCCGGTAAAACCGTACCATATGTCTCGGCGGCAAACGCTAAAAATTGGACCTGCAAAAAGGCGAAACAAAAAGTAATCAGCCAAAATGCAAAATTCCTTAAAAACTTCATCCCGAAAAGAATATCATATTGCTCTTTTCAAGCCAATAGCTACTATGTACTGGCTAATTTTCAAACATATGAGCGCGAAAACCACAACTACAATAGCAATTATAGGCAGACCAAACGTAGGCAAATCCAGCCTATTTAACCGTTTAATCGGAAAAAAATATGCTGTAACATCCGATATCGCCGGCACCACCAGAGATAGACTCTTTCACAATTATGACTGCCAGGGCTACAACACAATCTTGATAGACACCGGTGGTTTGGAATATCAAAAAAAGGAAAATATTGAAGCCGATGTGCAATCACAAGCCAGATTAGCCCTGAATGAAGCTGATATAATTATTTTCGTAGTGGACAATATGGAGGAGTTAACAAAAAACGATTTCACAGCCGCGGACATTTTAAGAAAATCCAGGAAAGAAATTCTATTAGTAGCCAACAAATGTGAAAACCTTGATAAAAAAGAAGAAACTTACCACTACTACGAACTTGGTTTTGATAAGCCTATACTTATTTCGGCAATCCACAACAAAGGCATCACGGAATTGGAAGAAGCTATTGCCAAAAAATTAAAAAAATTAAAAATTTCCAAAAGGAAACAAAAAAGTGATTCGGCGCTTTGCAATATCTGCATCATTGGCAAACCAAACGCCGGAAAATCATCACTGGTAAACGCGCTTTTCGGTGCGGAAAAGGTGATAGTTTCAGATATTCCCGGAACAACTCGCGATACCATCGATACGGAAATTACTTATAACGAGAAAAGATACAATTTAATAGATACTGCCGGATTAAGAAGACGCGGCCACATCGAACAGGGAATCGAAAAATACAGCAGTCTCCGAGGCATAAGCGCGATAGAAAGATCCGATGTGGTAGCACTTCTAATTGATGGTGAAGCGGGAATCAGCAAGCAAGATTGCCACATCGCTGAATTCGCTCTGGAAGAAAAAAAAGGTCTACTCCTCGTAATCAACAAAATCGATCTCTTCAAAGAAGGAGAAGAAAAACGCAACGAATTAATTTGGAATTTAAAATATAAATTTGCTTTTGTCCCCTGGGCACCGGTTATATTTATTTCCACAAAAAATAAAAAAAATATTCGTGAAATCCTAACGCTTTCCGAAAAAATAATGGGAGAAAGAAAAAAACGCATTCCTACACCGGAATTAAATAAATTTTTACAAAAAATAATGATGCGCCACAAACCCGCCAGTACCAACATTAAGAAACCAAAATTCATGTATGGCAGCCAGGTAGATATCAATCCTCCAAAGTTCTTACTATTCTTCAAAAACGCCAAAAATCTTCATTTTTCATATCCGCGCTATCTGGAAAATGAGATCAGAAAAGAATATGGTTTCAATGGTACAGCCATCAACTTAAGTTTCAGAAATCAAGTCTCAAAATATTCCCAAAACTAATTTGGAATCAAAGTCCTAAATTTTTCCAGGGATATTTTAGAATCTCTGAATTTCGCTTGCCACAAGCCTCTATATTCCTGTCTACGATCAAAATTATGGAATTTCAAAATGTGATCATTTATCAAAATACCCGCAGAATCTCCTATCTTGTGCATTTTGCTTCGCGCGCGCTTCTTTTGCCATTTTTTCAAAAAATTTTCCAAAAAATTACCGAATTTACCATTCAAAAACCATTCTAGGGAAATCTTCAGGTTAGTCTTATGATAAACAAAAATTGGCTCTTTCAGGGTAATCAAAAAATCCTCAAAATCAGCACGAATCCAGGAATTAGCAGCCAAAAAATTTCGACCTACTCCATCATCAATAACCGGAATTAAAGTTTTGATCCAAATTTTCAAATAAACATCATTTTCAATGGCGATAGGCGATAAATCCAAAAAACTATCGTCTACAAAAAAACTTAAACAAAATCTTCCGGCAACCTTATCATCGTGTCTCCTTACACCTAAAACATGCAAAATACCGGTAACCAAAATCCTTACAAGAAAAAGACGGCCTGCCTTAGCGATTATAAATAAATCTATATCACTTTTCTCATTCGTATTGGAAAAAGCCAAATTATTACACACCGCGACCATTCTCAAAAAAGGAACAAAGCAAAGAAAACGCAGATATTTTTTAACTCGCAACCACATTTTTTCTTCTAAATCTTCCATGTTTCAGGCTATAATGCGGGCATATGATGACAGAAAAAACGAAATTGCAAAAGGTTTTGACGGATTTGCCAAAATCTCCCGGCGTTTACAAAATGATCGATGGCGAAGGAAGAGTGATTTACATTGGTAAAGCCAAGGATTTAAGCAAAAGAGTTAAACAATACTTTCAAAAAGATTATCAACATTCCACCCGCACGCGAAAATTAATGGAAAACGTTCAAGATATCGAAACCATCATAGTAGACAGCGATTTGGAAGCCATGATTCTGGAACATAATTTAATCAAACAATTACAGCCAAAATACAACGTCATCATGAAAGATGACAAAAACTACGTTTATATAAAAATTACCAAAGAAGATTTTCCCAGAATTCAATTGGTACGCAAAATTGAAAAAGACAACGCTAAATATATCGGCCCAAAAACAGCGGCCCACAAAGTAAAAGAGACCTTCAAGGTATTAAAAAAAATTTTTCCATTCAGACACTGTGGTTTGGATATTAAGATGATTCAGAAAAACTCATCCAATAAAGCAAAACATCAAGTGCTGGTAACTCATAAAGTTCTCAAATATCCCTGTTTGGATTACTACATCAAAAGGTGCATTGCGCCTTGCATCGGCAATTGCAGCATCGAAGAATATCGGGAAATAATTAAAAATGTCGAAAATTTTCTGGAAGGAAAAAGTGAAAACATCGTCAATGATTTAAAAGAAAAAATGCGGCGGTATGCGAAAAAAAAAGAATTTGAAAAAGCCGTAAAGGTCAGAGATAAAATTAAAAAAATAGAACAAATTCTTGAAACCCAAAAAGTTCAAGATACCGATCAAACAAATAAGGATGTAATAAATTACTGCATCACTCAAAACAAAGCTTACTTCAATTTATTCCAGATCAGAGATGGCAAATTAATTGGGCAAGAAAATTTTATTTTGAGCGCGCAAGAAGTTGAAGAAGATCAAAACAGCGAAGTACTTAGTGCATTCTTGAAGCAATATTATAAATTGGCCACCGACATCCCAAAAGAAATATACTTGCCTCATAGCCCAGAAGGGCAACTGGAAATTGAAAAAAAAGTTTCCATTATCATTCCGAAAATCGGCCTTAAAAATAAACTCCTGGAAATGTCCCTGAATAATGCCAGAATTTTTGCCGACCGCAATAAGCCAAGCTGGAAAGAAGAAAGCCTATCGGGAGAAAACGCTCTCAAAGAATTACAAAAAATACTCAAAATTAACAAATCATTAAAAAGAATCGAATGTTATGACATTTCACATCTAAGTGGAACAGATACCGTAGGCTCAATGATTGTTTTTCAAAATGGCGCACCTAAAAATTCACTTTACCGCAAATTCAAGCTCAAAACGATCAATAATAAGCCTGATGATTACAAATCCATGGAAGAAGTTCTAACACGTAGATTTTCCAGAATCAGTCTGAACTATACGCACAAGGAATATATTCTAAAAAAAGCCACCAAAAAAGATACAAAATTTATCGAAAGCAACAATAAAGTAAATTTAAAAACAACTGACCGCGCCTTCTACGTCATAGCAAAAGGAAAAGAACAAATCGGCTTTATCTCCGTAAAAAAATACAATGATAAAGTGTCCGAACTGCGCAATTTATGGATCAAAAAGAAAGCCAGAGGCGCAAAACTCGGTTATAAATTAATCAAAGAAGCAATAAAGAAGAGTAAATTAAAAAGAGTCTACATAAGCTGTAAAAGTAAAATCAAAGATTATTATTTGATTGCCGGGTTCGAAGAAATTAAGAAAATACCCGAGGAAATAAACAAGCACAAGGAAGTCTGCTACATGGTTTATGACACCTACAAACACAAAGATGATGAATCATTTAGCCAAATACCTGATCTCGTAATTATTGATGGTGGCAAAGGCCAATTAGCCGTAGCGGAAGATGTTTTCAAAAAATTAAAACTGGAAATTCCTCACATTTCCTTGGCCAAAAGACTGGAAGAGATATTTCTGCCAAACAATCCCACACCAATTCTTCTGGGTCACCACAACGAAGCCTTGAAACTGCTTCAGAGAGCACGCGACGAAGCTCACCGCTTCGCCATCAGTTACAATCAAGATTTACGATCTCGGACTTTTTCAAAATATCGCTAAGCCATTCACCAAGCGGCAACAATTTTTCATATTCCCGCACATCATAAATATTAGCCTTAATCTCCGGATGTTCCGGCATAAACATGCCACAAGTATCCTTACAGGGTAATTTTGAAATTTCAAAAGTACCAATTTTCTCCGCCAACCCGATAATGTCTTCTTTATCAAAACCAATTAAAGGCTGATAAATCGGGATCGTCGAAGCCTCATGAATGGCAAAAATATTTTCCGGAGTTTGTGAAGCCACCTGTCCAAAATTATCACCGGTAATCAAACCTCGCGCTTTCTCACTTTTGGCTATTAATTCGGCAATTCGAAGCATCAGTCGTCGATAAATCACCGTTCGAATTTTCGCCGGAATATCTAAATTGGTCGAAATTTTCTTTTGGAATTGACCAAATGGCACCAAATAAAGCTTGGTATCAAACTGATAATCAGAAAGCATTTTAACCAATTCCCGCACATGCTCCGACTCGGCCTTATCAGTGTAAGGATACCCATGAAAGTGCACAAAAATCACTCTTGCTCCACGTTTCATCATCATATAAGAAGCCACCGGCGAATCAATTCCCGCGGAAATCAAGGATACCAATTTACCCTGGCTGTTAGCCGAAAGACCGCAGGGACCATCATATTTTTTGAAGGAAAAATATCCATGATTATTAAAAAATTCCACATCCACCACAAACTCCGGATTTTCCATTTTCACTTTAATACCAATGTCACTTCGTAAAAGACAAGCCCCAATTTGCCTTTCAGCCTCAATAGATTTGAAAGGCAAAATCATCGAACGTTTCACCCTAACCCTGAAAGTCCGCGGTTTGCTATCCGGATCTCTGACAAAAGCCGGCAAATTCTCCCAAATCTGAACAGATAATTTCTCAATATCAATCTTACCTTCATAAACAAATTTAAAATTCTTAATACCAAAAACTTTATACAAAATCTTGGCATAATCCTCCTCCTGTCCATAAGTAAAATCCCCAGGCAACGCAATCAAAAACCGACTCAAAGAATGTTTGATCGAAAAATTCCTCTTAAATCTCTTCTCAAAAAGCACCCTCAAACGTTTACGCAATTTCTCCACAAAATACTCAATATTAGCCTTCTTCAAGCCAATTTCCCCATAATGTACAATGATGAAACGTCTCATAGCCGCCACATCATACAAGAATATTGAATAAAAATGAACGAAAGCCTAAAATTAGCCGGCATGGATATAATCAAAGCTATAAGGACCACAAAGAAGCCACTCATCATGGGAGTTCTCAACGTAACCCCCAATTCTTTTAGTGACGGTGGCCAACATAATGAAATAAATAAAGCCATCAAAAGAATCAAGGAAATGGAGGAAGAAGGTGCCGACATTATTGATATTGGCGGCGAATCCACCGGTCCGAATTCAAAAAACATCTCTTTAGAGGATGAATATCAAAGAGTAATTCCAATTCTTAGAGCTGCCCTGAAAATAACCAAGCTTCCCATTTCAATCGACACCTACAAAGCAAAAATAGCCGAGGAAAGCCTCAAACTGGGCGCACAAATGATCAACGATGTCACAGCCCTAAGAGGGAACTCCAAAATGGCCAAAATCGTAGCAAAATACCAAGTTCCCATAATTCTGATGTATTCCAAGGACAACTCGGCCCGCACTACTTTGCAGGAGAAACACTATAAAAACGTCATCAAAACAATCAAAGAGTTTCTTACAAAACAAATCAAATTTGCCAGAGAAGCAGACATCAAAAATTCTCAGATAATCATCGATCCCGGTATGGGCAATTTCATCAGTAAAATACCAAAATACAGCTTCGAGATTCTCAATCGCCTGGAAGAATTAAAAAAACTGGGTTATCCAATTTGCATCGGCGCCTCCCGCAAATCATTCATAGGAGGACCAATGAACGAAAGAGACCTAAAAGGCCAGATAATCAGTGCTATTGCATATCTGAACGGAGCCGGTATAATCAGAACTCACGACGTAAAAGGAACCAAAAATATACTCGAACAATTATGAACAAAATGGATTTGAGCTGCGTTTTTCACTTTGCGGCTTCGCATTTTCTCACTAAATACCACGGTAAATGTGAAAATTTACATGGGCATAACTACAAATTAATAGTTATGATTTCGGATACCGTGAAGGAAGATGGCATGGTCCTGGATTTCAAAATTCTCAAGGAAAAGGTCAACCAATTTGTTATAGATACAGTCGATCACAAACACCTAAACGACATTCTCAAAAATCCTTCCGCGGAAAATGTGATAGTCTGGATCTGGAAAAAATTAAAAGATCAGCTACCGTTAAAGAAACTCACCCTCTACGAAACAGAAGATTACTATTGCGAATATTATGGTCAATAATACAGCTTATCTTTGCCTGGGCAGCAACATTGGCAACCGCCAAAAAAATCTAAAAATTGCCATTGAATCAATAAAAGAATTTGCGAATATAATTAAAGAATCATCAATCTACGAAACAGAACCCGAAGATTACAAAAATCAGCCAAATTTCCTCAACATTGTTTTATTAATAAAAACAGATCTATCCCCATCGGAATTAATCATTAAAACACAGGAGATAGAACATGTTATGGGCAGAAAAAAAGAAATAGAAAAAGGCCCGCGTAACATCGACATCGACATAGTTTTTTATAATAATGAAATTATTGAACAGGAAAATCTGCATATTCCACATCAAAATTTTTCCAAAAGAAATTTTGTTTTGACTCCTATGGCGGAAATAGCGCCAAAATATATAGATCCGATTTCTCACAAAACAGTCAGTGAACTGAAAAAATCACTAACAAAACCATCAAAAGTAACCTTATGGACTTAAAAAAAATTACAAAATTATATCGCGAAATTCTTAAGGAAATTGGCGAAGATCCCGAGCGAGAGGGTCTCTCAAAAACACCGGAAAGAATCGCCAAATCCTTCGAGAAATTATTTGGAGGTTATACGAGAAAAGCCTCTGAAAATTTAACCCAATTCGACGGTGAAAATTATGATGAAATGATCATCTGCAAAGACATAGATTTTTATTCTACCTGTGAACACCACATGCAACCGTTTTTTGGTAAAATATCCATCGGCTACATCCCGGACAAAAAAATCATCGGCCTCTCAAAACTGCCAAGAATCGTGGAAATATTTTCCCGCAGACTTCAAAACCAGGAACGTCTGACAATGCAAATAGCGGATACATTAAACAAAATACTTAAGCCAAAAGGAGTGGCCGTAGTGGTAAAAGCAATGCACCTCTGCATGATGGCCCGGGGAGTGGAAAAGCAAAATGCTTCAATGATTACCTCCTCCTGCACCGGTCTGTTCAAGAAAAACGCCAAAACTAGAAGTGAATTTTTGCGCTTAATTATAGAAGGATGAAAAATTTTCGCAAACTAACTGAAACGGACAAAAATATCTGTTTTCTTCATACTGCAAATAAAGGTAAATGCATTTTGGCCGCAAATCCAATCGCGGAATTTAGTGAATCAAACATCGAAAAATTCGAAAGATTCTGTGAAAAACACAGGAAAAATCTTCTTATAGGCTATATTTCCTACGATTTAGCCTACAAACTCTATGAAATTAAACAAAAGGCAAAAAACGACCTCAAATTGCCAATAATAAATTTCTTTGCCTTTAAAAACTGGCAAGAGTGGACAAATTCAGGCAAAAAAGCGAGAGAAATCATCAAAAACTCAGAAAACATAAATCTAAAAACAATTATAACTAAAAAAGAATACCACTCAACCTTCAAGAAAATCAAAAACTACATTAGGCAAGGCGAAATCTATCAAGTAAATTTAACTCATCGCTTGGAAGGCGAAACAACGCTGAACGGCAGGGAATTATTCTTGCAAATTCTCACTAGAAACCCCGTTGATTATTCAGCTTACCTGGAAACAAAAAATGCCGAAATTCTCAGCGCCTCACCGGAAAGTTTTATCAAAATTCATAAAAATAAAATCGAAACCTGCCCGATCAAAGGCACCAGACCACGCGGAAAAACAACAACAGAAGATAAAAAAATGGCCGCAGAATTATTAAAAAACGAAAAAGAAAAAGCCGAATTAAACATGATCACTGATCTACTACGCAATGATTTAAACAAAATATGCAAAGCGGGAACAGTAAAAGTCATCAGACATCGCATCCTGCAAAAATGCCCGACAGTCTGGCATACCTACAGCAAAATTGAGGGAATAATCAACGTTAAACCAATTCAAGCCCTACTATCAATGCTGCCGGGAGGATCAATCACCGGCTGTCCCAAAAAGCGCGCAATTGAAATTATTGACGAATTGGAACCAAAAACTCGCGGAGTCTACACCGGCGTGATTGGTTACATTTCTCCATATCAAAAAGAAGTAAATTTCAACATTGCCATCAGAACCCTCATCAAAAAAAAGCAAAAAATATATCTTCAGGTGGGCGGAGGAATAGTGATAGATTCCAATGAAAAAGCCGAATTTGAGGAAACCATGAACAAAGCGGCTTCATTTCTTCGATGAATGCAATTTTTTCAAGAAAATAACTCCAAATGTCAAAATAGCCAAAACAGCCACTGCTATTAAAATTTCACGATAGTAGCTTTGCAAAATTTGCTCATTTTCTCCAAAAAAGTAACCAAGAGCCGCCAGCATCGAAAGCGAAATTGCCGAACCTAAAATAGTATACATCGAAAAACTCACCAGATTCATTTTTACAAATCCGGCCGGCAGAGATATCAAATGCCTGATAGCCGGCAACATTCTGCCAAAAAAAGTGGAAAGCTCACCATGATTTTTGAAATAATTTTCGGTTTTTTCCAAAGTCTTACGACTCAAAAAGAAATATTTAGCCCAAGATTTATCAACCAAGCTATAAATTATCTTTCTACCCAAAAACAAAGCGATAAAATAATTAAAAAGCGCCCCAACCAAAGAACCAAGAACTCCAAAAATAACCACTAAATAAATATTCATTTTTCCCTGAAAGGCCAGATAAGCCGCGGGAGGAATAACCAATTCCGCCGGCAAAGGAATAAAAGAACTTTCAATCGCCATTAAAATAAAAATGCCAAAATAGCCCAAATTGGCCGTTAACTGAAGCAAATAATTGATGAAATCGTGCATAAAAGTCTGGTGCCCAAGGAGGGACTTGAACCCTCACGATGTTGCCACCACTGGATTTTGAGTCCAGCGCGTCTACCAGTTCCGCCACCTGGGCATAAATTACAAAAAAAAACTTAGCAGATCCAATTGAAAACCACAACAAAAAAACGTATATTGAACGCATGTTTTGCGATGAACTAAAATTAAAAATAATCGCCGGCAACGGCGGGAATGGCGGTCTAAGTTTTAGACGTGAAAAATTTGTTCCGCGCGGTGGCCCGGATGGAGGCGATGGTGGTCGTGGGGGAAATATTATTTTTCGCGCCAATCCAAATTTGAATACTTTAAGTCATCTGGCCAACAGAAAAATGTACAAAGCCGAATCCGGCGGCAACGGCAGAGGTAATAACATGACCGGCAAAAACGCCGAAGATTTGATCTTGGACGTGCCACAAGGCACTGTGATCTACACCGCTGACAAAAAACAGTTATTGGCCGATTTAAACAAAATTGATGAACAAGTAATTCTTGCCAAAGGAGGTAAAGGAGGCCTGGGCAATTTAAGATTCGCCAGTTCCACCAACCAGGCACCAAAATTTGCTGAAAATGGTGAGCCGGGAGAAGATAAAGAAATTCTTTTGGAACTCAAACTCGTAGCCGATGTGGGGTTTATTGGGCTACCATCCGTTGGCAAATCCACTCTCATTTCGATCGTCAGTAACGCCAGACCAAAAATAGCCGCTTATCATTTCACCACGCTCACGCCAAATCTCGGAGTAGTAAACATGGCGCAATTTGGAGGATCTGTAAGCGAATCTTTCGTGGTTGCAGATATTCCGGGACTCATCGAAGGAGCCAGTGAAGGCAAAGGACTTGGCCACAAATTTCTGCGACACGTCAGTCGAACCAAACTCTTGGTGCACATCATTGATGGAACCTCGGAAGACCCAAGAAAAGACTACAAAACAATCAACGCCGAATTAAAACTTTTTGACAAAAAACTGTACAAATTAAAACAAATCACCGTTCTCAATAAAATTGACATGCTATCGATCGAAAAATTGGATGAAAAGTTGAGAGAAATCAAAAAAATAACCAAGAAAGTCAATATTTTTCCACTTTCCTGCATGACTAAAAACGGCCTCAAGCCTCTAATGTTCGAAATTTTTAAAGGACTTGGCACATTAAGAGCAAAAGAAAAAAAAGAAATTCAAAAAATCGCCCGGACAAAATCAAACATTCCAATATTGCAACCTCATCTGGAAAAAGTAAAATTTGTCATCAGCAGAATAGAAAAAACACCGGAAAATACTATTTTTCACATCAACGGCAAAAGAATTGAGCAATTGGCGAGCATGACCGACATTCACAACCCGGAGGGACTCGAACGCATTTACCACTTCCTGGGACGCATGGGCATTCAAAAAGCAGTGGAAAGACAAGGCGCCACCTTCGGCGACAACATCGCCATAAAAGGCAAAATTATCCCTTACAGAAAATAAATGAAAATCATTGTTGGCTTAGGAAATTTTGGCGAGAAATACTTAAAAACAAGACACAATTGCGGCTTTTTGGTGCTGGACGAATTGGTAAAACAATTGGAAGAAGAAAATATTTCCGTGAAATGGAAAGAAGAAACTAAATTGCAATCCAGTGCTGTGAAAATTAATTTTAACGGTAAAAGCATTTTGCTTGTTAAGCCACTTACCTACATGAATCTATCCGGAGATGCCGTGAGCAAAGTCCTAAATTTCTACAAAGAAAATTTGGAAAATTTAATTGTAATATATGATGATATTGATCTTCCTTTAGGCAAAATTCGTATCCGTGATGATGGTTCAGCCGGAACTCACAACGGCATGAAATCAATTATTCAAAGCCTCGGAACCGAAAAATTCAAACGCATTCGCATTGGCATAGAAAGTAGGGGAAAAGTAGCCCCAAAAGAGCAGGATTTAAGCAATTTCGTTCTCAGTAATTTCACCAAACCGGAATACGGCTTAATCAGCGAAAGCCTAAAAGAGGCGGTAAAAGAACTCAAGAAAATGCTCTAGCACAAATTTCAGCTTGACCATCAAGCCCTTTTTCCCTAGATTAACACTGCCAGAGCGCCTGGCGCTCAAGCGAGGCTAAGGCCGAGCAAGTCGAGCGAAGCGAGAACCATTTTTAACAAGCAAATCATGTTCGCTATAATTGAAACCGGAGGAAAACAATACAAAGTGGAAAAGGGCACCACATTCAGTGTGGAAAAATTAGATCTGAAAGAAGGTGGCAGCATCACCATCGACAAAGTTGTTTTAATTGGCGACAATGCGCACCTAAAAATAGGTACACCCTTCGTCGAAGGCGCATCGGTTACCGCTAAAGTGTTAGCGCATGAAAAAGGTGAGAAACTTCGAATCTTCAAGATGAAAGCCAAGGATCATTATCAAAGAACCCAAGGTCACAGACAAAAATATACTTCACTCGAGATTACCGAAATTAAAGGCGAAGGAGCAACAAAAGTAGCGGCAGCTAAAAAAGCTCCGGTTCAGAAAACAACCAAAAAGGCTAAAGTTGAAGCCTAGTTTTCAGATCCTTCAATTCTTTGGGCAGCGCAGCCTTCACGGAGATTTCTTTTTTAGTATCCGGCGACTTAAAACCAATTAAATAAGAATGAAGAAACTGCCTTTTGAAACCAAATTTCTTACCGAAAAATCGATTTAACGCAGGATTGCCATAAGTCACATCACCAACTACCGGATGTCCTATCGAAGACATATGCACTCTGATTTGATGCGTTCTACCGGTGAAAATTTGCACTTCCAACAAGCTAAAAATATGTTTATGATCGATTCTAAAGACCTTCAAAACCTTGTAAGCGGAAATCGCTTCTCTGCCTAAACCGGGTCCGACCAAAGACATTTTTTTTCTATGTCTGTGGCTACGTGCAATCGGTGAATTAATAATACCCTCGGGATATTGCAAACCTCCACTTACCAAAGCCAAATAAACTTTCTTCACCTCTCTAGCCTTAAATTGAGCCATCAAATTTTCCAAAGACGATTGATTTTTAGCCAAAATTAAAACTCCGGAAGTTTCCTTATCCAATCTATGAACAATTCCCGGCCGCCTTGGATCATTAAATTTATACTTAATAATATTCTCAACAAAATCCAAAACAGTAGGCGACTTATCGTCGGAATTAATAGGATAAACGGAAACTCCGGCCGGCTTATTGATAACCATGCAAGCTTTATCCTGATACAAAATCGGGAAATTTAAACCCGATTTTTTAAAAGATTTTTCAGGCTTCTTTCTCAACTTAAAACTGATTTTATCGGATTCTTTCACTAAATAATTTGCTTTTACCTTCACTCCATTAACAAGAATCAAGCCCTTTTCAATCATTTCTTGAACTTTACTGCGTGAAAAATCCGCATGCTTTGCCACAAAATATTTATCCAATCGCATTAAATTTGACATGCCGAAATTTTAGCCTAAATTTCCAAACCCTTCCAGGCCAACTGAAAAATACCTTTTTGCATGTTCGCAATTTCTTTTGACTGGATAATAACACCAAATTCCTGACCTCTCTCCAAATGAATTATAGAAACCTTATCATCGTAAATATTCATCTCATTTTCAAATAAATCATGCTCTTTTTTATTCTCCAAATAACGCACCACAGTCAATTTATCATCCATATCGTAATTTTCCGCAAAAAAAGTCCTGACTTCCGGAGTGTCAGGCACAATCGCTCGCAAAGGCAATTTTTTATTCGCAATTCTAAAATCTTTATACTCCAGCAAAAATTCTTTCAATCCAGACCTAAACCACTTATGCAAACACAAATACGCAAAACAACTGCTCTTGGCGTTTAAAGCATCATACAACACATATTTCACCCCTTCCAAACCCTCATGGTAGGTAACCACCGGCTTTCGAAAAGCGTAATTATTCATCAATTCCCTATATTTGGGCACCAACATGAGCAAATCATTCCTGCAATTATCATAAATATGACACTTGCGCTCAACATAATTGATCAGGCAATTGGGATCGTTCGCCACAAAAAACTTCATATTGCTGCGATTGTAGGAACCGACAAAGCCCTTTTTGGATAAAGTCTTCAAAATCACGTAAGTCGAAGTTCGGTTAAATCCGACTCTTTTGGCAATCACACTCACCGGCTGATGCCCCATGGAAAGCAATTCCACGTAAAGACGCGCTTCATTTTTGGACAACCCCATCTCCGCAAGTTTTTCTATAAACATAAGAAACTGTAACGGAAATTAACAATATAAGGGTTTTGGAGGATATGTCAAGTTTTTATTCAAAATACAGATGTAAAATCATAAATAATAGCCTAGAATGCCCTCATGAAATCAGACATTCAAACACTGCTAAATCGGGGCACGGTGGAAGTAATCGTCCGCAAAGATCTGGAGGAAAAATTAAAATCGGGGAAAAAACTACGCGTCAAACTTGGTATCGATCCATCGGGAGCCGATCTACACATAGGTCACATGGTGGTAATTAAAAAACTGCGGGAATTTCAAGAAGCCGGTCATGAAATTCAGCTCCTGTTTGGAAATTTTACCGGTCAAATAGGGGATCCGACTGACAAATTAAATGCCCGTAAGCCAAAAACACAATCCGAACTCGAAACAAATGCTGCAAAATATCTCGAACAAGCCGGCAAAATTCTAGATACAAAAAAAGCAAAAATAGTTTGGAATGCCGATTGGCTCAAAAAATTAACCTTTGCCGACGTTATAAAACTAGCACAATGTTTTACGGTTCCACAAATGATGCATCGTGATATGTATCAGGAAAGAATCAAAAACAACGCTGATATTTACATTCATGAATTCCTATATCCGTTAATGCAAGGCTACGATTCTGTTGCCCTAAAATCCGACTTAGAACTCGGTGGTACCGATCAAACCTTCAATCTCTTGGCTGGTCGAGTTATTCAAAAAGATTATGGCCAAATACCACAAAATATTCTCACCGTACCACTCCTTATTGGTACCGATGGCGAAAATAAAATGGGGAAAAGTCTCGATAATTACATTGGTGTCACAGAAAATCCCAAAGAAATGTATGGAAAAACCATGTCCGTGCCAGATGAACTCATTATGAGTTATTTTGAATTAGCAACGGATGTAAGCCTCCAAGATATAGCTAAATTACGACAAGCCATGGAGCAAGGAGAAAATCCTCGCAATTTGAAAATGCGCCTGGCACACGAGTTAGTTACTCTCTACCATGACAAAAAATCCGCCGAACAAGCTGAAGCCGAATTTGTTGAAATTTTCACTAACAAAGGCCTACCTAAAAATATTCCGGCACAAAAATTCTCAAAAAATAAAATCAATATTGTGGAACTTCTCGCCGAATCCAAATTAGTCGCTTCAAAGGGAGAAGCCCGCAGATTAATTGAGGGTGGGGGAGTAAGAATTGATGGCAACAAAGTGGCTTCGCACGAGGAAAACATTGACCTTTCACAAGAAAAACTATTACAAGTAGGTAAGAGAAAATTTTTAAAAGTTCACGGAAATGCTAAATAAAAGTTTAGCAAATATCCTTCGTACCACAAAAAAACACCTTTCTTTACTCGAAACTCTCGGTGTAAAAAATGTGAAAGATTTTTTGATGTATTTTCCTCGCAGCTACACCGATGCCAGTGAATTCACACAAATAATTGACGTCCGCACAGATCAAATCAACGTCATCAAAGGAAAACTCAGCAATCTTTTCAACATGAGAACCAAAACCGGAGTAAAAATTACTCGCGGCCTTTTCACGGATGAATCTGGCTCCATCCAAGTGGTTTGGTTCAATCAGCCCCATCTTATAAAAATGCTCCCTCGCAACAAAGATATCATTCTCAGCGGCAAGGCCAAACTTTCGATGGGCAAAATTAGTCTGCAAAGCCCCGGTTACGAAATCATCAAACAGTATGAAGAACAAATTCATACTGGCCGCATTGTCCCAGTCTATCACGAAACCGAAGGCCTAAATTCCAAATGGATGCGCGAAAAACTCAAACCTCTTGTCGATGAATGGATAGTTTTGTTTGACGAATACATGCCCGAAGAAATTTTAAAAGAACATAATCTCTTGGATTACAAAACAGCCATTAAAAATATTCATTTCCCTGAAAGTGACGAAATTTTGGATAAAGCTCAAGAAAGATTGGCCTTTGACGAGCTTTTTTTACTGCAACTCAAAGTCTTACAAAAAAAGTGGCTATGGCGTAGCGCAGCGGAGCCATTTTCTAAAAAAATAGAAACGAAAAGCGAAATCTTAAAAGATTGCATCAAATCGATAGGATTCGAACTCACCAACGCCCAAAAAAAAGTTATTAAAGAAATTCTTGAAGATCTCAAACAACCATTCCCAATGTCTCGTCTCATTCAAGGAGACGTTGGCTCGGGCAAAACCATTGTCGCAGCCATCGCCGCTCTAAATGTGGTAAAAAATGGCTTCCAGGTTGCCATTATGGCCCCCACGGAAATTCTCGCAAAACAACATTACCAAACTTTCATAAAAGTACTAAACCGCTTCGGCTTAAATATCCAATTCATCGCCGGTAGCACCACCAAAAGCCAAAAAGACGATATCGTGATGCAAATGAAAACCGGCACCGTAGACATAATCATCGGCACGCATTCACTAATTCAGGAAGGCATTGGTTTCAAAAACCTCGGTCTGGCCATTATCGACGAACAACACCGCTTCGGCGTCAAACAAAGAGAAATCCTCAAAAGTTATGGCTCGCCACATTTGTTAAACATGACAGCCACGCCAATACCACGCACCCTCGCTATCACAATTTACGGCGATCAGGATCTTTCCATCATCGACGAAATGCCTAAAGGACGCCAGGAAATCCTCACAAAAGTGGTACCGGAAACCAAACGCATCGAGGCCTATCGCTGGGTTGAAGATCAGGTAAACAAAGGCCGCCAAGCTTTCATTATTTGTCCATTAATCGACGAATCCGATGTTCTTCAGGTGAAATCCGTACTCAATGAATTCGCTTTTCTCAGCGAACACATTTTCCCAAAATTAAAACTCGGACTACTTCACGGCAAACTAAAACAGGAAGAGAAAGACAAAATAATGAGTGATTTCAAAGAAAACAAAATAAACCTTCTGGTATCCACATCCGTGATTGAAGTAGGCATCGACGTCCCAAATGCCACCATCATGCTGATAGAAGGCTCAGAACGCTTCGGCTTATCGCAATTACATCAGTTTAGAGGCCGCGTCGGAAGAGGGGAGCACAAGTCTTATTGTTTCCTTTTCACCGGCACGCTTTCAGAAGAAGGCAACAAACGCATGAAAGCCATGGAAACCTATTCCAGCGGTTTCAAATTATCGGAAATCGATTTGGAATTGCGCGGACCCGGCGAAGTTTATGGTGTTCGCCAAAGCGGTATCCCCGATTTAAAAATGGCCAGCTTGACAGATTCTAAAACAATTGAAAAAGCTCGCGTCAGTGCACAAAAAATAATTGAAAAAGATCCATTACTAAAAACCTACGAAAAACTGGCCGAAAAAATCGCCGAATTGCAAGAAATTCACGTTCAGGATTAGCCAGGAAAAAGCTCAGCAGAAGCCACAAAAATCATTAAACAATATTCTAGAAATCAACCTAAACGACCTAAACATCGTCTCAAAAATTTAAACGCATTTAAACGCAAATAAATAGGGTTGTCTCTAGCCGAATAACTGATCAAAGATACAACATTGACTAAGTCAAGATATAAAGTTGAAAATTCCACCAACAAGAATTGCAGACAGATTTCGACCCATGATATAAGTTAGGTAAACAAAAATTAAATTGACCCTGAAAAGATTATGGACTAAAGTACAGATAAAATAGTTCGCATAAGTTGAATTATGCGAACCTTTACTTCCTGATCCCAATATGAATAAAAGCAAAACAGCCCTTACTCAACACATAACCAATTTTCTTGATTGGATAGACATCGAACAAGGACTATCCTCTAAAACACAGGAAAATTACGGCCGTTTTTTGAAAAAATTTTCCAATTGGCTAAGTAAAGCAAAATTAGACCATATAAAACCGCACGAACTCTCCCCTCAAATAGTATGGCAATATAGAGTATATCTGTCACGACAAGGCCATGGGCCAAAAAACAAACCGCTCAAGAAAAGTACACAAAATTATTACCTCATTGCCCTGCGTAACTTAATGACGTTTTTTGCAGAAAGAGACATACTAGCCTTGCCTGTCGGAAAAATTAAACTAGCGCGCAACAAAGATGACAGAGAAGTACGATTTCTTAATACTAAACAACTGGAGAAACTACTTTCCATGCCAGATATAAGCACAAACCAAGGACTACGAGACAGAACAATACTAGAAGTATTCTTTTCAACGGGAATGCGAATATCGGAACTATCAAAATTAGACATAGAACAAATAAAATCAGAAAAAAATAGTGCAGATATAGAGTTAAGCATCTCGGGAAAAGGTGGACGAACACGGACTGTTTACATTTCAGCGAGAGCAATGGTGTGGGTTAAAAAATATCTAGAAACAAGGATGAACGACAAAAAAAAAGCTCTATTCATAAATTATAGAGCCAAAAATGAGTCGCCGGATCGTCTAAGCATGCGACATATGCAAAACATGATAAAAAAATACGCTCTCCGTGCAGGCTTACCTCTTAACACAACACCACATGTCTTACGACATAGTTTTGCCACAGATCTCTTAGCAAAAGGAGTAGATTTAAAAATATTGCAAGAGTTTTTAGGCCACAAGGATATTTCTGCAACTCAAATATATGCACATGTGACAAATAAGCAACTAAGAGATATACATAGAAAATTCCACGGATTAACTGATAAATAATTTTTTTAGTCAACAATTATGCCCAAAATTAATACGAAAAACTGTCTACCGTGGGATCAGGTGGAAAAACAAATAGCTAAAGAAATGCTATTGAATTCCAGAGAATCAGCCACGAATAGTCGTTAAGTGCTACCTTTTAGCACATATCTTTAACCATATATGTCCCCTCCAGCCTGTAACCCTTCTTTTTATAATATTCACGCGTTCCAATTCCGGCGATCACGGCCATTTTCACAAAACCAGCCTCGCGAGCCATCTTTTCAGCCTCATGCATCAATCGCGTCCCCCATCCCACATGTTGTTTTTCACCTTTTTCCTTATGACCGATGGCAATTTGCTTGCCATAGACATGCACCTCGCGAATTAAAGCGGCACCTCTAAGCTCTGGAATAAAAGTCTTTTTTGGAAACCTTAAACGTAGCAAGGCCACAAGTTTATCCTGTTTCACATCCTCATATGAAATAAAGAATTCCTGGCCTCCACTAGCCAAATATTTACGTATCACCAATTCGATATTTTTTGGATCAACAAGCGTATTTTGAATTTCACGGGCGCGAATGTCGCGACAGGGTTTGCCCATTTTTTTCAATCTTTCTTCTAGAATTTGCCTGATATTCGAAGCTTTAAATCCAGCCTCAATATCCGTGGAAGGAATGTCACGAGCAATGCGATCAATGCGACACCACTCCGTCACATCCTGAATTTCCACCAACAAAACATCTTCCAAAGTCGCATCGTCATATGGCTTAAAAAAGCCTTTTCTATAGATTGAAGAAAGAATTGATTTCGGCACCACCACGCAAGGATAGATTTTCAAATAATCCGGTTGATATTGATCATCGGCAAAAAGTTCACCAATCATTTTCTTATCAATTTCCACTGTAGAACCAGGCAAATTCGGCATCATGTGATAACTGATTTTGAAACCGGCATCTTTGAGGAGAGCCGTAGCTTGCCTCACCGATGCGAGATCATGTCCACGCTTGGTAATTTCCTGCACGCGATCATCAGTTGTTTGCACCCCAATTTCCACTTTTGTTACACCCAAATAGCGCAATCGTTTCACCTCAGACTGATCAATAAAATCCGGCCTGGTCTCCACGTTTATGCCAATACAACGCACTGCCGCCGTCTCATTTTCCTTCACAATTTGCGCCCAAGTTTGATTTTTTTTATTCAAAGGCTTTAAAATTACCGTGTTCACTTTATCTGAGCCATAAGCACTATCCACAACTTTTTCCTTTATAATTTTAGCCATTTTATCGGTCTTTCCATGCTCGGTTTGCAAATAAAATTCATTCATTGCCTGCAGGCACTTTTTCAAAAACCAAATCTGGTAAGGTTTGGTATACGAACTCCAAGTCCCGCCAAGCACACGCAACTCCACCTTGGAAATTTCATGCCCGGTAATACTCAAAGCCTTGAGACGCACAAAAACCTGTGTGTAGGGATTAAAGCGCTGCCTGAAAGCACGTTGGGCAGCTGGCTGACTCGGTAAATAACTCTTTGGCATGCGCACATCAGTCGGACAATAAATGCACTTTCCGGGACAGGGAAAGGGCTTCATCAACACAGTAACCGGCGCCACACCGCTCATCGTGCGCACACTGCGCTTCTGAATCAGTTTGAGCAAATCACTATTTGGCTTGATCCTGGCCTCTTTCACCAGATCATTATAAGCTTTTACAAAATACAAATTATGAAAAATTTTGCCTTTGTTTTCTTTCGTCACGGCATTACGAAACCTCTCAAAATCATGACGATCTTTGAAATGTTTTTTAGATGCCTGCTCAATGATAGCGCGGGCCAACTGCTGATTTTCCTGTAAATCCAGTTTTGCGAAATTCATAGCAGACGGATTTTAGCTCAAATCTAAGCCTTAATCAATTTCAAAGCCTGCTCGTAATATTTTTTTAATCGCAATGGATAATGAGGATTACTCTTAGGCCAATTTCTGCCATTGTAAAAGGTCGCGAAGTTTTCATAATTTCCCGCAAGCGGTAATCGACCAGCCAGCTTGCCTTTAGATTTCTCAATTAAAAAAGCCAAAAAAAGCTTAGCGGCATTTTTAGGATATTCGGTCTGCCCGAGAGACATATTTAAATTTTTGCGCGCTTTCAAACCGGCACCTTCCATCAAAACATGAAAAACGGAATAAGAAAAAACATGATGGCTCTTTTCGTATCTAAAAGTGGCAAATTGCGCTATATCTCCACCACACTCAACTTTAGCCAGTGCCAACATCATTGCCAATACTTCCCTTTCCGATATTTTAAGCAAAAGATCCTTAACAGCAGGACCATAAATCTTATTTTGCTTCATTTCCAAAAGGGCTGCTCTGCAATTTTCAACAAACGTTGACTCATCCAAGTTCTTCATTGGGGACTCCTTGGGTGGCAAAGGAATAAACTTACCGAGCTGCAAAACTTTTGGTGGAATGTTAAATGATCTCAATCCAACAGCAGGCAAAGTTCTTAAATAAGCAAATTCAGGAATTTTAGACAACTTTTGTTTAATTCCGGACAAGGTATCACCTTCAATAACCTTATAAAAAATAAGCGCGGCATCCCGACGAACAGTGACTCCAGGAGCTAAAGTTTCAGAGGAACCAGAGGCATCTTTAGCAACATTATTTCCTACTGCTACTCTAGATTTTACGGCATTTACAAAAATTTCCCCATTTCCAGGTAAACTCTTTGGTCTAGTCACGATTTTCGGCCTATCCGGTAATTCGTTAGACATTTAGTTTCTTTTTTATCAATTTATCTCTATATTCTAGCATATGAAAGACAAAATCGCAAAAGAGCTACTGGCAAAAGTGGTCAATGATTATAACGAAATTGCCGAAGAATTCGACAGCACCAGAAATCATAGCTGGAAAGAATTCAAAATTTTTCTGAAATACATAAAGAATGGGCAAAAAATAGCTGATTTAGGGTGCGGGAATGGCAGATTTTATGATTTTCTGAAAGAAAATTGTAAAATCAATTATACGGGCATAGACAACAGCACTAAGCTTCTCAATTTAGCCAAAAGCAAATTCAAGAACGATTCCGATTGCCAATTCCTCGAAGGAGATCTATTAAAAACCGGCTTAGAAACCAATTCCCAAGACCTGGTCACCGCCATCGCCTCTTTCCATCATCTCCCCGGCAAAGAAACCCGCAAAAAATCTCTACAGGAAATACACAGAATTCTCAAAGAAAATGGCATTTTGATAATCAGCGTCTGGAATTTATTCCAAGAAAAATATAAGAAATACATTTGGAAAGCCAGATTAAAACATATAGTATCGCTAGGAAAATATGATTGGCGCGATACTATGATTCCTTGGGGAAAAAGTGGTGTGAAGAGATATTACTACGCCTTCAAAGTTAAGGAATTGCAGCAACTATTGGGAAATAATGGTTTCAAAGTTTTAGGGGCAATTACTGATAACAATTTCGTCTTCATATGTCAGAAAAAGTAAGAATTCTAAAAGTCAGATTCGATAAAATCACCATGACAGAAGCCATAAAAAAGGCTTTGGAATTTGCCAAGGACACAAAACATCATTACATCTGCACACCCAATCCCGAAATTCTGCTTGCCGCCGAAGAAAATCCAAAATACGAAGAAGTGCTCAATAAATCAGATCTAAACATCGCCGATGGCATCGGCATTCTCTGGGCCAGCAAGTTCAAAAAAATCACCGAACAAAATCAAGGAAGACTCAAAATCTTTGGCAAATGGCTGACTTCCCTATCCGCTATTCTTTTTTACCCAAAATATATTCGCACTGAAATTACTGAGCGTGTAACCGGCGCCGATCTCATGCAAAATATTTGTAAAGCGGCAGCCAACGAAGGACTAAAAATTTTCCTACTTGGAGCTGGAGAAGGAATAGCAGAAAAAGTAAAAACTATCTTGGAAACTAAATACCCTGGCATAAAAATCGTCGGCACCCACGCAGGCTCACCACGACCATCAATGGAAGCCGAGATCACTAAAAAGACAAACGAAACCGACGCCCAAATACTTTTCGTCGCCTACGGCGCCCCCGCGCAAGAATTATGGATCGCCCGAAACCTAAAAAAACTCACTACAGTCAGACTGGCCATCGGCATCGGTGGCGCTTTCGACTACCTCGCCGGCGTCCGCAAGCGCGCCCCAAAATGGCTCCAAAAAATCGGCGCCGAATGGCTCCACCGTCTCATTCAACAACCTTCCAGAATTAAGAGGATTTTCAATGCAACGGTGAAGTTTCCGGTGAAAGTATTGAAAAAAAAGTTAAAATAAAATAGACTGCCCACACAAAACTTACAAGGGGCTGTAGTTTAGCGGTAAAACGGCGCTATGGCATAGCGTAGTTGGGAGTTCGACTCTCCCCAGCTCCACCAAAGAAACACCATCGGGGTGTAGCGCAGTTGGCCAGCGCGCAGCGTTCGGGACGCTGAGGTCGTGGGTTCAAGTCCCGCCATCCCGACCATCCTACTTCTTTCCCTTCTTAAACCTGTTCTCAATTGTCGATTCAATATACGGTTTTACCTTTTCGATGATGTAGTCTACGGCCTTCAGAGGGCCCATTATTGTATTGTGAATGCGATCCATCAGCTCTTTCGAGTCCTGAGTCATGCGACTCACGTCGCGCATCACAAGAATTGAATAGAAAATCAAAATACTCAAAAAAATTACCAAAACAATAAAACCAATTGCCAGAGACATATTCAGAATATCGCCTGAAGTTGCAAACATAGAAAATTGATAAGAAATAAGGCAAACTTTAATATAACACAAACTCTTCTACGCCAAAAGCTTTCTGATCAAATCATTCACCATCTGCGGATTGGCCTGACCTTTCATTTCTTTCATTACTATGCCCACCATGAAGCCAATGGCCTTATCCTTGCCAGCCTTGATATCGGCCACCGGACCCGGATTTGCCTCAATCACCTTCTTGCAAGCGGCTTCAATCGCGCCGGAATCACTAACCTGCTTCAGACCTTTTTCTTGCACAATTTTCGCAGGAGTTTTTCCACTCGCATACATTTCATCAAAAACTTCGATCTTCGCCACGTTATTGGAAATTTCACCTTCGTTTACCAGATGAATCAAATCAGCCATCATCGCCGCCGTCACTTTTTGCTCATCCACGGAGATCAATTCCTCTTTCAAATGTTTCATCAAAATCGTATTGATGAACGAAACCGCTTTTTTGGCATCATTGCATTTAGCCACAACCTTCTCAAAATATCGCGCCAACTTCAAATCATCCGACAAAATCCTCGCATCGTCATCTAATAAACCAAGCTCAGCGACATATCTCGCACGTTTTACATTAGGCAATTCCGGCAATTCAGCCTTAAACTTTGCCACCATTTTTTGATCAATTTTCAAAGGCGGCACATCCGGCTCCGGGAAATAGCGATAATCATCACTTTCCTCCTTGTCACGCATGAAAAAAGTTTCGCCTTTATCATCATTCCAGCCCACCGTGATGGGATTTTTACGCGGTCCTTTTTCGTTCCATTCCTCAGTCTGTCTGGCAATTTCATATTCAATCGCCGCTTCCAAAGCTTTAAAAGAATTTAAATTCTTTATTTCCGCACGCGGATAGAGCTTATCCTCTCCCTTCGGCCTGATGGAAACACTGGCGTCGAAACGCATCATGCCTTTCTCCATATCCGCCTCGCTGCTACCGACATATCTCATAATTTTTTGGATCTCGCGCGCATAAGCGCCAGCCTCCGCCGCATTATGCATATCCGGCTCCGAAACAATTTCCATCAACGGCGTGCCGGCACGATTGAAATCGAGCAAAGAACCGTTACGCACGTGCATGAGCTTTCCCGCATCGTCTTCCAGATGTAGACGGGTCACGCGTACTTTAATTGAACGAATTTTACCTTCAGTATCCGACACATCCACATTCACCCAGCCTTTTTTAGAAAGTGGTTCGTCAAACTGGGAAATCTGAAAACCTTTGGGATTATCGGGATAAAAATAATTTTTACGATCAAATTTACAAAACTCCGGAATCTCACAATTTAGAGCCAACGCGGCCATAATTCCTTTCGAAACCGCTGTCTCATTCACTACCGGCAATTGGCCGGGAAAACCCATGCAAACGGGACAAGTATTGATATTCGGTTCCTTGTCAAAGGAGTCGTTATCACAGCGGCAAAACATCTTAGTCTTAGTCGCAATCTGCGCATGAATTTCCAATCCGATCACTGCTTCAAATTCCATATGTGAAAATTATAACAGATTAAAATAGAGAATCAACAACCTTCTCCAAATCCTTCAGGCTGCCCTCATTTTTCAATACAAAATCTACGTCACTAAGCTTATCTATCAAAGCAAAAGCCTTTTCCGCCAAATCCTCAGAGAAACTCCTTTCATCAATCAACGTAGCAAAAATCTGCTCCTTCGGCCTTTCCACCCAAACCAATTTATCGACAAAATCGGCCAAAAAATCTTCATCAAAATACGTCGCTTCAATTGCCACATTGGCATTTTTATTTTTACACAAAAGTTCACGAATTTCCTCATAAACCACGGGGTGAATCACATCATTCAGCAATTTCAATTTATTTTCATCTTCAAAAACTACTTTTCGCAGTTTCAAGCGATCCACCGAACCGTCAGATTTCAAAAATTTCCTACCAAAAACAGCGGCGACCCTTTTAGTTCCCAAACCATCTTTCACGTACAAATCATGCACGATTTTATCCGCATCAATACAATAAAAACCCTTCTCAAACAAAATCTTCAACACCTCCGACTTCCCCGCCGCAATTTTTCCGCAAATTCCTAAAACCATAAATTATAAATTAGCACCTAAATCATTTAAAGCTTTTTTAAAACCAACCAAGGCCTGTTTTCCATGTCCGTTATTCACGTTTACCAATTCGTGAGCCAAAGTATTACGCAATTTATGCGCGCTCCACACGCCATTCAAATCGGAAAAACGACCTCCAGCCTTTTTCAATTTCTCGCCCAAACTCCCTTCGTAGCCATAACATTTCAAAGCATAATCCAGCAGTTTATCCGCATCCAAAACACTCTGACCGGGATGGGAGCTAAAAGCATCAATAATGCGAATCCAATGCGCCTTAATATAGACCGACTGTTCATCAGAAAACCCTTTCCGATGAAATTTCTTCCACGCCAAACACAGCGCCAAAAAGAAAAGCACGGCCAGAAAAACCAAAATTGCAATCACCCAAATTGGCATATTTAATCTTTATCGGGCAAATCGATTTTATTATTTTGAATATGATAAGCAATCATATCCGCCAACATATCTTTCAAAGCCTGATGATCGCGCACACTGCGTTCGGCCACATAGCGTTCCTGAAAATCCATAATTTTGCGCTCTAAAGCCTGCGGATGAGTGGCATCAAGCAGCACAACAGACGTCTTAGCACCCAATTTATCAATAGTAATATCACCAACGTTCAGAACAGTATTCAAAAAACCTTTAATCGAATAAGAAATACCCTCAATCATGTGATATTCCACACGCGTGGAGGTCATACTAAAAAGCCCTTCCCTATCCAAATCCACCACTCCATAATTAGTCAACAACCAACAATCAAAATACCAGTCGATAAAATGATAAAAAATTCCGAAAAGTCCGATACCAATCCACAATAAAACAAGCAATAATGTTTGTGGAAAAAACAGGTAAAATATTATGGGTACGACAATGCCAAAAAATACCACTTTGGAAGTTTTAATTTTCAAAGTCAAAATATGTCTGTGAGCCACATCCAGAATTTTCTCGCCATCATCAAGATACCTTGCATAGAAATAAAATTTTCTCTGCTTTTTCTTATTTTTTTCAATACTCATGGAAACATTATATTATATTGTAATCAAAAATCAAAAAAGATAAAATGCAGTTCATGAAGGAAAAAACAAAGAAAGTCCTATTATGGCTGCTGGATCTTGGCATAAATTTGGCCATAATATTCGTTTTGGTCTTAGTAATACAGAAATGGATTATTGCGCCTTTTGATGTTTCCGGAGCCTCAATGTGCGACACTTTAAACAATATCGAGGGTAAATGTGCCAATTCCTACGGCGAAAAAATAATCATCAACGAAGCCCTTTACCTCTTTAACAACCCCGAAAGAGGAGATATCGTGGTTTTTCGCGTAAATGAAAATAACAACAGTGACGAAAAATATTTCATCAAAAGAGTAATCGGCAAACCCGGCGACAGCGTGGAAATCAAAGGCGGTTATGTTTACGTAACACCGAAAGAAAGCAAAGACCCGATTAAACTCAATGAAACCTACCTGAACGCAAACAATAACGGCAACACCAAGGCTTATTTCAGTAATTTTTCAAAATTCAAAGTACCTGATGGACACTACTTTGTACTCGGAGATAATCGTCAAGCCAGTACAGACTCCCGCAGTTGCTTCAAAAGCAATATCTCCATCACCTGCAAGGATCACCCGGAAGAAGCCTACGTAAGCCGTGAAGCAATTCGTGGCAAAGCTTGGGTTGTTTGGTGGCCATTAAAAGACATCCGCATTTTAGATCACCCTGATTATCCGGAATTAAAGCCTACCACTCAAGCTAATTCGGAATCTCTGGCGGAAAAATAGAATTCCAACAATACGGCGACCACAATTAACAATAATCCGGACCACCAAGTCAAAACCTTCATCATCTGGAATATTAAACAGAAAACGGCGATCAAACTGAGAAATATCCCCTGTCTTAGAGCCACATTGATATGTCGATAAAATATCTCGTTTTTAAACAACCAAACCCGAAAATAAAAACCGAGCACCGCAAAAGTCGAACTCAAAGCGATAAACAAAGCGACATAAAAAAATGTCAACGAAAGCCCCAGCGTTTCATAAGGAGAAAGTTTGAAGACAACTAAAAGCCAACCAATCCAGGACAGAAGCCCGGAAACAGCAATTATCGCAATATATTTACTATGACTCATGGCAATAAACTACCAAATTTGTAAGAAAATTTAAACTAGAATTCTAAAAGTTTTTTTGATTCATCCGGAGCAAGCAAACTGTATCGCAAATTTTCCTGAATTTTTCCCGTTAACATAAACCCTGAAGCTTTGGAGTGACCACCACCACCAAAAACTGCAGCAATACGAGACAAATCGACATCAACCTCTCGCGTTCTGAAAGATCCTTTCACATTGCCTTTTCTATCCTCATTCAACAAAACGGCAAACTTGGTGTTTGGCACCATATTCAAATAATCCACAACGCCGGACAAATGCTCCGGACTCGCACCAACCTGCTCATAATCCGCATCCTTTACGGCAGAAATAACTACTCGATCATCCGTCACGTGCACATTTTCTAAAACTTTACCCCAGAGCTTCAAAGTTTCCAAAGATTTGGATTTAAACAGGGCTTTGGTAATCGCCGTCACATCCGCACTTTTCTTCATCAAATCAGCGGAAATTGCATAAACCTCTTTATCGGTATTGGAATGCATAAAACCACCGGTATCTCCATAAATTCCGGCTAAAAGACAGGTAGCCATATCCGCGTCCAATTCAACTCCCAAATATTTAAAAAATCTGTAAAGAATAACGGTCGTTGAAGCCGCCGCACTATCCACAATGTTTAACAAACCAAAATTATCATTGGAAGCGTGATGATCAATATTGATAATGGGAATATCCGTTTTAAAAAAATTAGGATATTTGAGATGAAAATTGGTCATGTAAGAAGCCCCTGAATCCACAATTATTACCAAATCGTAATCGGCTAATTCAAACTCCTGAATGTATTCATTTACATGAGGCAAAAAAGACAAACCTTCATCAGGTACATCAACACAAGCGACAGTAGCGCGTTTTCCCAAACCATTGAGCCAAATTTTCAAGGCCAGAGCCGAACCAAGCGTATCCGGATCGGGTTTTCTATGGGAAATAATCAGTACTTTAACCGATCTGTTAATGCAGTTTTCAGCTTCTTGGTAAAAATTTTCTAGCATAAACTAAATAGAAGATATTATAATGCTTTTCGGAAATTAAGCAAGTGCTGTTTTGCAAAAATTTTAATAACTGATAAAATCGGGAAAACAAACTTTATGAAAATAGTTTATTTTGGCACTCCGGAATTTGCCGTAAAACCCTTGGAAAGTCTCTTTCAAGACAAATCCTTTGAAATAGTCGCAGTTATTACCCAGCCTGACAAACCGCAAGGTAGAAAGCAAATTCCCACAAGTAGTCCGGTCAAATCCAGCGCAAAAAAACTAAACCTGAAAGTTATTCAACCGGAAAATTGTCAAAAATTGTTGGAAGAACTGAAGAAAATAGGACCTGTAGATTTATTTGTGGTAATCGCTTACGGCATGATTTTTTCAAAGGAAATTCTAAAAATACCAAAATACGTCGCAATCAACGTTCACGCTTCCCTGCTGCCAAAATATCGCGGTGCCTCGCCGATACAAGAAGCCATTTTAAATGGAGACAAAGAAACGGGCATTTCCATTATGGCCATGAACGAAAAAATGGACCAAGGCGATATTTATTTACTCAAACGCGTAACAATAAATCAAAACGAAAATTATCCGCAATTATCCGAAAAATTATCCGGCGTAACAGCTAATATTTTGCCGGCAGTATTAAGGGACATCAGTAATTCCACTCTTTCCCAAATTCATCAAAATGAACAGAAAGCCAGTTATTGTCACAAGATTGAGAAAAATGACGGAAAAATTAATTTTCAGGAATCCGCCGAGAAAATCAAAAATAAAATGCGGGCTTTCACTCCTTGGCCAGGCATTTTTACGGAATTCAATTCTAAAAAATTAAAAATTATCGAAGCGGAAATATCAGACACACAATTGGAACCGGGCAAATTTGCTATTGAAGGTAAAACCCTAAAAATAGGCACAAAAAAAGGCTCCTTGGTGCCACGAAAATTACAAATTGAAGGTAAAAACGTGATGGAAGTAAATTCTTTTATTAACGGCTACAAAGCCTTGATAAAATAAACCAAAATAAAAATTGACCCTGGTAAAGAGAAAAAAGGTAATGATCAAAAAAAGCCATCCAGAAAAATCCTAAAATCAAAGCAAGGGAAAAAACATTTTTAGCTTTAATGTTTTCATAAAAAAGATAAATAAAAATCAACAAAAAAACTATCAAACCCTGCAAACCTATTTCATTCAGAATTAGCAGAAAAGTATTATGAACCGGTTGAAAATTCCATGGTAACAATTTGTAAAAAGAAAATAGGGGCATGGCGTCGGTAAAATTTCCGATACCGACACCAAAAGGTTTGTGAATAAATAAATTAAAACTAATAAAAATGAACCTCAGTCGTTCGAGGATGGTAGTTTCAGACAGAATTAGTAGAATGAGCAAAAAAGTTAAAATAATCGGCAATATAATTTTGTTGTCACCTTTCAACTTTCCCCTAAAAAGAAAAAATAAAATTGAAATCAAGGCTATAAAAATGGCTTTGGAAAAGGTTAAAAATAACGCGGTAGCAAAAATCGCCAAAACAATAATAATAAGTTTACGCGAATTAAATGCCGCGGTTTTAAACAACCAATAAGTTAAAATAATTCCCATAAGCAAATAAGCGGCAAAAATATTTGGATGAGAAAAAGTTCCATATATTCTCAACAATTTAAAACCAAAAATATTCAATTTCGCCACTCCTACCATATTTCCGGACAAAATCGATTCACCGAGAAAATGAAGCCCCAAGGAATGCTGAAATATAAATTGCAATATACCAATTAGAGAACTCAACAAAAGAGCAATTAAAAAAAACTGAATAAGTTTTTTGGGGGAAACAAAATCAGAAACCAACAACAAATAAACAATGAAAAATTCAAAAAAACGCAGAACATAAACCAAGGAATTCTCCAAATTAATAGAAAAAAACACGGAAAAAACAACAAAAAACACCAAAGCAGAGCATAAAAATAATAAATTCATATCAAAAACACGATCCTCACGCTTCAAAAAATTATTTTTTCCAAAAAACAAAGATAATACACAAAACAATAAGGCCAGCAAAAAACAAACATCACTCAAATAAAAGAAATGGCTTAAAAATGGCGAAAATTCACCTGATTGATAAATGGCGCTATCAAAAATCAAAAATTTTACCGGAAAAATCACGAAAATAACAAAAAGACACAGCAAAAACTCCGAAATTTTTTGAAAATCACATAAATTTTTTAACTTATTTACCATTATTCGTTTTCTTGCTGTCAGTCTTGGCATCATCAGGAGCTTTGACAGCTTTTGGAACGATCAAGCCCTCAGGCGGCAACATTTCCGTAATTTTGGTCTGAGCATCCAACAAGGAACTATTACCAACACCGGATAAATTTGCCTTGGAGATAACATCGGTAAAAATATCCTTGTAGAGATAATAATCCAAAATTGGAAAACTTTGGGCATAACCAATTTGAGAAGCAAAAATACCATAAATCGGATCTTTTTTCTGATCATCGATCATGTCACGACGACTCGCGGGCTTGTGAGTTTTACCGGAGTAATATTCCAAATTCTTCTTTTTCGTTAACTCCAACAGAAAATCCCAAGCAACATCGGGATATTTGGAATTCCTCGATACCGTTTCAGCAAAATAGCTGGCATAAGTTACCCTTTTATTGCTCGACACCGCAGGATCATAAAGCTGCGGTACATCGGCTATACCTATATCCTTCACATCAATTATCGAACCGCCTTTTTCCTTCAAGAGCTTTATTTCATTTACAATATCATTATAGGTATAAGCATAGCCAAAAATCATTGCCACCTGCCCTTTAGCAAAAGCTTCCACCTCCTTGAGACCGGTAGGATCCTGTACTACATATTCATTCCAGGAATAATGACGCTGCTTTTGATCCGCAAAACTTACCAGCATCTTCAAAGCTTCCATTCCCGGATAAAGAGCTATCCCTCCCTGCTGACCGGCAAAAGTAGCCTGTGATAAATTATCATTGTAAAACTTAGTACCGTATTGCAACATTAACAGATATAAAACATCCACTCCCCTGCTAATATTATCGGCTCTTCCCATGGCAATACCGGAAATCTCAAAGCGCGAAAGACTGCTGTTTGCTTTATTCAAAAGAGTAACATCATCCTTGATCCCCTCCCAGGTTTTTGAAGGGCGACCACGAGCCGGAATCCGATCCTCAAACTGCGCTTTGTTGTAATACAAGGCCAAAGTGTCCACAGTCATGGGCAGGCCATAAACCTGCAACAAGCCATTTTGATCGGTTCTCACAAGATCCTTGTAAGCGACATCCACAAAAGTGGAACCAAAATCCTCTGGCGTACCAAATTTATCCGGCAGAGGACTGATTTTCTTATAATTATTTGCAAACCAACTGTTTTGCATTGAAAAAATATCCGGACCAGCACCTTCAGCCATCTCATTTATAACCACACGCTGATACTCGTTGAAATCCGCAAATTTGCGATAGTTGATTTTCAGCCCGGGATGATCGGCTTCATACTGATGAATTACCGGATCGATAACTTCATGATCATCAAAAACCTTGTAATAATTTAGTACGACACCATCATATTTAACCTTTGGCGCGGCCTTTTCCTTGGTCCTGCAAGCTGTGGTAAAAATCAAACTGACAAGCAAAAAAATCGTTATTATTGATCGGATTTTTTTGGAATGAGGGATTCCGTTGATCATATTTTTATTTTTTTACAACTGCAACCGCCGCCACAGCCCTGCCTACCCGGCAGGCAGCCACCACCGGAAGAACTGCATTTACCCGGCGACCCATCCGTTCCACAACCTCCGCAACGCTGAGTGGTATTTTTCATGATACCGCCCAATTCATTTTTCAGCCTATTGCCATCCAAAACTTTATCGTGAGGACAAAAATTTTTATTGGGATAAAAATAAGTCGTTTCCACTCTTTCGACACTATTAGCGCCACAACTGATGCAACTGATTCCTCTAAAATCCATGGCGGAAATTAAATGTTCAAAAATCGCCGCACAGCTATCGCATTTGAATTGAAAAATTGCCATAAAAATATCAATAAACAGAGGCCATTATAGAAATCATAAGAAAATTAATCAAGGCAGATGACAAAAAAAGGCCCCCTCCGGCGAAATGTCGGAGAGGGCCTTTTTTAAAACAAACTACGCAGTCACCAATTCCTCACTTTCATGAGCAATTTTGACCTCAGCATCGATATCGGCACTTACATTTTCAATGCCAATTTCCGTATTACCGGACTTATTTTTTTTCGAAGTCAAAATATTCAATTCGTCGGCAACAATTTCCGTTCTATAATGCTTCTTGCCTTCGCTATCCTCGAAAGAACGATTGGCTAAACGTCCCTCCATGTAAATAGCCACACCCTTAAACAAATAGCTACCGCAAATTTCTCCCAGCTTATTCCATGCGACAACACGATGGAAATCCACAATTTCCCTTTTGCTTCCATCCCCATTGCGGAAGACTCTGTTTGTAGCAACCGGAAAATTAACAACGGTGTGTCCGTTTTTGGTCTGCTTCAATTCCGGATCAGCAGCCAGATGCCCGATGAGCATCACTTTGTTCAAACTTTTCATAAAATTTGAGTTAAAAAATAGTAACTCCATCAAAGCAGACCAACTTAAAATTTTCTTAAAATTTTTCTTAAATAAACCTAAAATTTCGTAGAAATTGGCAAAAAAGACTTTAAATAAACAGTAAAACATGGCACAATATACTTCGATATGTTCACAGGAATCATTCAAGAGCTCGGCAAAGTTAAAAAATTGAAAAAAAGTCCGCAAGGACTCGATTTTTTTATTGAAAGCAAAAAAATTTTAAAAAATAAAAAAATCGGCGATTCCATATCTGTAAATGGTGTCTGCCTAACGGTAATAAAAATAACCGGTAGCGGCTTCCAAGTCCAAATTGTCGAAGAAACATTAAGTAAAACCAACCTAAAAGATCTAAAAATTGGCGACGAAATCAATCTGGAATCGGCCCTGACTCTAAATCAAACCCTTAATGGTCATTTGGTGCAGGGGCATATCGACACGGAAGGAACGGTAGAAAACCTTAACGGCAAAGGAGATCTGACAATTCATTTTCCGGAAGATATCAGCTGCTATCTTGCATTCAAGGGTTCAATCACAATAAACGGTGTAAGCTTAACAATTTCCAACTTGCAGGATAGTACTTTTTCCGTGGCGCTCATTCCTCATACACTTCAAACCACCAACCTTAAAAATTTAAAAAAAGGTGATAAAGTGAACCTGGAAGTAGATTTAATAGCCCGTTATCTGAAAAACCTATTGGATAAAAAAGCCGATGAAACAAAATATGAATTCTTAAAAGATCGTAATTTAATTTAATGTATACAGGCAAAAGAAAAATTACTGTTAACGGCAAAAATTTGAAAATTGCGATCATACTGCCTTATTTCAATGAAAATATTGGCCTGGAATTGGCAAAAAACGCTGCAGACGAATTGCAGCAAAACAAAGTTCAGAAAAAAAATATTCAACTTTTCAGAGTAGCCGGAGCCCTGGAAATACCTTTTGCCTGCCAAAAAATCATCAAAAAAAATAAATTCGATGCCATCATCGCCCTCGCAATAGTGATCAGAGGTGAAACCAGTCATTACGAATTAGTCACAGAAACAACCTACCACGGACTGATGCAAGTTCAATTAAATTCCAATATTCCAATAATTTTTGGTATACTTGCCTGCGAAAATTTAGCTCAAGTGAAGGAGAGAATAAGCAAAAACGGCCAAAACAAGGGCCAGGAGTTTGCCAGAGCGGCGCTAATACAAACTTTAATATAAAAATCCTATGAAAATCCGCACCTTAAAAGAAATTGCCAATCTGAAAGGCAAAAAAGTTTTATTGAGAGTCGACTTCAATGTTCCGCTAAAGAAAAACGGCGATGTGCAAGATGACACGCGCATGGTTGAGTCCTTACCGACAATTAAATATTTACAAAAAAAAGGCGCAAAAATTATTATTGTAAGCCATCTCGGACGTCCGGACGGCAAAGTAAAAGAAGAATTAAGACTGACAAAAGTTGCTAAACACCTTCAGAAAATTCTCAAGAAACAAGTAAAGAAAGTCGATGAAAGCATTGGAGAAAATGTAGAAAAAGCTATTTCAAAACTAAAAGACGGACAAATTCTCATGCTGGAAAACATTCGTTTCCACAAGGAAGAAGAAACCTGCGAAAAGAATTTTACCAAAAAACTGGCTTCTTTAGCTGATTTATACGTAAACGATGCCTTCGGAACTGCGCATCGCAGTCACGCTTCTACGGCAGGAGTTGCAGAGTATCTCAAAGCCTATGCCGGTCTACTCATGGAAAAAGAAATCAAACATCTATCCCCTCTTCTAGACAAAAAAATTCCACGCCCTCTGACAATGATCTTCGGCGGCGCAAAAATTGACACCAAAATCGGCATTATTCAGAATTTTCTGAAAAAAGCCGATTACTTTCTGATGGGAGGAGCTTTAGCTAATACTTTTCTATATGCGGCTGGCTACAACGTCGGCAATTCATTATACGAAAAAGATAAAAAAGATATAGCCCAAAAAATAATGATGGAATGTGAAAAAGATAAGGATAAATTTGTTTTGCCTCATGATCTAATAGTCGCCAGTGAAATATCCGACAAAGTAGCGACAAAAAATATACCGGTAGAAGACGTGATTGGAGACATGAAAATTTTAGATATTGGTAAATGGAGCGCGGAGAAATTCTGTAATATTATCACAAAATCCAAGACTATAATTTGGAATGGCCCTCTCGGATTCTGTGAATTCAAACCATTTCAAAAAGGTACCGAAGCCGTAGCCAAATTTCTGGCCAAATCCAAATGCACCTCAATAATCGGCGGCGGCGACACGGCCGACAGTCTAAAACGCCTAAAAATCAACCCTGAAAAATTCACGCACGTCTCCACCGGCGGCGGCGCCTGCATTGAATTTTTATCAGGAGAAAAATTGCCAGGAATTGAAGCACTGAGGCAATAATTACGTAGTTTCACGAATCTCAAGTGCACCCCCGGAAAGAAAAGGGATGTAGAATAGGTATACATAAATATCTAACCCTACACCCCATGAAACTATATCATCCAACGAAAGGATTGAAAGGAATTCGTACAGTTTTGAATCA
>JACRIB010000008.1 GCA_016235895.1 Candidatus Peregrinibacteria bacterium
GGGGACCAGGCCGGCCAGCTGCTGATTTCCACTTTGTTGATTTCCGGCAGGTTTTGGATGTAATTTGTGGCCTCTTTGATGTCCAAGCCGGCAATATGTTCACGAATTTTCTCCAATAATTGAGCGCCATTTTCCTTATCGGGATCAATCTGGAATTGTTCTACACCTTTGATATTGGCTGTAATTTTGATCTTGCCGCCGGGCTCATCCCTTTGGAAAATTTTATAAGTCGTCGATCCTTCATTCACCCTTAAAAGCTCTTTTTGCGGACTTTTTTTCAACAAAAGCTCATCTTTCATTATCTCCAACATGGCATCATGGTCATAATAAATGCCGCCGACATCCATGCTGCCGGTTATCTGAAATTCGGGAACCTGTTTATTAAGCAAAGCCTGATCTAATTCAAGTGCTATTTCTCCGGTATTGATTGCCTTATTATCGCCCTGTAGCAGTTCAAAATTGGCATTTTGTCCGTTTAGCACAGCCTTATCCTTAATGGACTTTTTCAATTCATCTATGGCCACTTTTGTCAGTTCACTTTTAATTCTGGACTTGGCGGCATCTATATCCTGTTGAGTAACAAAAGTAACATAATCGGTCACGCCGCCTTTCATGTCGGTAGTGCTTAAAGCATAAATTTTATTTTGAGCATCACCTTTTAGTCCGGGTAGAAAAAATCTGCTGGGACCAATATTTCCACGTTGCCCAACAATCGATCCGTTCGCGTCCGTCTGATCGGCCACCACATAAACATCCAGCTTTCCCGGACCTTTACTGTCCGCTGCCGGCACCGTAACATCATCGGTTATTCTGAAAACGATACCATCCTTCGTCTGAAAACGCGTCTGTTCCACCAGCCCGTGAGAAGCATTTACTGTGTTATAAATTGTCAAATTGCCACTGGCATTGGCGCCTTTATCGGAAAATTTCTTGCCGGTGGAATACTGGACAATAGTTTTGTTAACTCTGGTAGAAATCGGATAACTGGCTATCTCATGCGACGGATGAGTCTCCAGTTCCGCGCGATTCTTCTCCGCGTCAGCCAGGGTAATATTTACCGATTTTTCAAGTACACTTGCTGTCGGGGTGAGGTAAATTGTCACTCCCGGCAGGGCCACGTAAATTATCACCAGCAAAATAATCAAAGTAACTGAAACCAGAGCGATTAGCGCCTGCCGATTTGGCGCCACTATGACGAATTTTGGCTTGGCTTTTTGAGGCTCTTGTTTTTTTTCCGCATTTTTTATTTTGGAAATATCTATCGCTTTTTTACCTTTTGCATTTTTCAAAATTTCACCGATAGAAAGTTTTTTTTCCGCCATGCGCGTCGGCACTTCTTCTTCCACCGCGTTGATACTGGCTTTTAGTGGAGTGATTCTCAGCTTTTCATCATCACCTTCCGAGGCAAAAAAAGCCGACTTTCCCTCCGGATTAGTTTTATCATAAACTTCAATTCCGGTCTTTTGAGCCAAATGAATGCCGTTTTTATCATTGGTAATAAGAAAAATTTCTTTGCCACTATCTTCCGCTTTTCGCTTTAAAATTTTCAAATTCACCACACTCTGGAAAATAATCGCCCTCTTGGGTACGACAATATAAACACTCTTGGAATTTGTTTGTTTTAATTTGTCAAAAAGTGCCGTCACCTCATCGTCAATTTCCGCGTAAATCACCTTCTTTGGAGCGATTTCTTCGGTTTGATCAGCGGCCTTCTTTTTCTTTTTTGCGACCATTATATTTGCATTAAGCGCACCACTTTTTTCAGCAATTTAGAAAGTGGTTGTTCCTCGCCCATGAAGCCTAAGCCAAGATTCGCCAAAGCCATTGGCATGATATCTTGCTGATCCTTTAGAAGTTTTGTTTCATCTACGACATTGCTGACCATTTTGGGGTTGAGGAAGCTGATTTGAGGTTTTCTGGTGAACGGGAGCAGCTTGACCCATTCCATGGTTTCCAGAGTTTCTTTAACTTCCGGCAAATGCGCGCCACCACCGGAAAGATAAATTTTTGAAGGTAAAATGTCCACGTGCTGAAAAGATTCCAAAGATAAAATCACGCCCGAAAGCCAGACATCACAGTCGCTCTTCATCGCTTCACGCACGATTTTATGCGATTGTCTTTCCAGCTTGTCTTCACTGTAAAGCATCTTGATTTCTTCCGCTTCCTTGAAAGAAATATTCAGCGTTTGCGAAAGTCTCTTTGTGAACGTACGACCACCAAGGGTGAACATTTTCGTTCCTTCCACAGTGCCATCTCTAACCACCGCGACATTTGTCGTGCCACCGCCAATATCCAGAAAAATTGCCCCGAATTGACCATCTTCATCAAGACATCTCGTGAGAGCATAAGGCTCGGCCGCAATCGCCAAAAGTTCTTTATCAATTTCGCAGGCTATGGTTTGTAAAGCGCCATAGTGAACAAGGGGCGCGAAAGCATTGAAAATACTTAAGGTTACTTCCTTGCCCTGAAAACCTGTAGGATTCACGACTTTGTAACCGTCGATTCTCACATCCACAATCGCCGCATTCACTAATTTTACGTCGATTTCACTGTAACCGGTTTCGTCAGAAAGCTGGCTTCTTACCTGGTCAAAAGCTCTCCATTGCACTTTGTGTACAATATTTTTCAATTCCGCCAAGTCGATTTTACTATTCGCGTCGCTGCGCACATAGCTCGTAGTGATTGTGGCCCCTTTTACTAATTCTCCGGAAATTCCAATGATCATTTTTGAGGCTGTGACTCCGGCCATGTTTTCCGCTTCTCTAATCGCGCTATGGCAATTGGCAATCACCGCGGCTATGTCGGTGACTACACCACTATTCATGTCTCCGAGTTTCTGCTGCCTGCGACCCACGCCAAGCACTCTGGCCTTTTTTGTGCCTTCAGCTTCACAGATTAGCGCTTTCACGTAATCTGTTCCAATGTCTAAAGCTAGGAAATGCGCCTCGCTAGATCTTTTTTTTATGCCACGAAAAAGTCTCATAAGTGCGTGAAATATACGGAAAAGGGAAGGAAAAATCAAGACGGGCCGAGCGAAGGAAGGCCAAGTCGCGGCCTACGTAGTTTCACGAATCTCAAGTGCACCCCCGGAAAGAAAAGGGATGTAGAATAGGTATGCATAAATATCTAACCCTACACCCCATGAAACTATATCATCCAACGAAAGGATTGAAAGGAATTCGTACAGTTTTGAATCA
>JACRIB010000004.1 GCA_016235895.1 Candidatus Peregrinibacteria bacterium
CCTGCCTTATTCAAACAACATTCCCAACTTTCATGCAAGCTGTCTTAAGAACCGGGTACTTGCCAACCATCAGCCTATAGCTATATGTCGTGGGCTCACACACCAAACCCGTATTCTTGGCTTACAGAACACAAAATGGTGGGTTGGGCGGGAATCGAACCCGCGACCATCAGCTTAAAAGGCTGTTGCTCTACCGACTGAGCTACCAACCCACGTCAAAATTGCCACCACATTCTATTCAGACAGTCCTTCAAAAGCAAGAGTTATTCTTAAGCTCGCTGCGCTCAGCACTAGCAAAGCTAGATGCTTCGCTTGCTGCGCCCTCGCCCCGTGGGCTCGGTCCTCACGCCGCCGGTTTCTTGTTGTAAATACTTTGTATCAAAAAGGCCAAAGCCGGAACGGAGAACCAGAAATAGCTGTTTCCCACAATGGATTTCACCATCGTCGATTGGCTGTACATCGTCCACAAAGCGCTGCCGGTCGTTTGCGCGTTACCACCACCGACAAAAGAAACTCCGCTCACAAACACCAGAATCACGCTGACAATAAGCCCCGCGCTCATCACGGCATACATCAGGCTGATAACGAGTCTGATCGGACCGGAGCGATCGCTGTTGGTCTGCACAAAAAACGCGCCCTTTACGGCAAAAAGAATCACCAAACCGACAAAAAACAGCACTTTCATAAAAACCACCGCCGCGCTTTCCGTTCCCAAAGAAGCGAATTTCAAAATTTTCAAAAACATTTCCGAACCGCTGAAATATTTGCCGAAAATACTGCCGCCGGCATCCGCGGACAAGGCGGCAACATAAGTTCCCAAAATTACTTTCAAAGTATTGTCACGGCCAATAATAAGGCTATAAGCCACAATCACCACGAAGAATACGATGATAAAGAGGTCCCACGAAAGATGAATGTCCATAAGAAATTTTTTACTTCCTCAAATTTAATACGAAGCGGATTTTTTTGCAACAGAACCAATGCCAATTCGCGCAGCGAATTGCCTAATGCCCCCTCGCGCTCCGCGCTCGGGGCTGCCTCACCACCATCCGCCCTTTTTCACGTCCACTCCGGCCTCTTTCGCCAATTCCAAATATAATTCTTTTTCGCGTTTGGATAATTTTTCCGGAACTTTCACGCGGATTTTCACCAAGTGATTTCCACGCGTATTTCCGCCAATTCTCGCTACTCCTTTTTCGCTTAATTTAAACACTTTTCCGTCCTGTGTTCCCGCCGGAATTTTGATCGTTTGTTTGCCGTCCAGCGTGTCCACTTCCACTTCGCCACCCATCACCGCCTGCACCACCGGAATTTCCACTTCGGCGTGAATATCCATACCGGCTCTTACGAATTTTTTGCTCGATTCCACCGCCAAATTTATGTACAAATCGCCACTACCGCCGCCTTTTGCTCCGCCCTCGCCCTTGCCGGTAACGCGGATCGTAGAGCCATTATCTACCCCCGCCGGAATGCGCACTTTCACGCGATCTTTGGTGCGCACGCGCGTCATGCCGTGACAAACAGTGCATTTTTTTTCCGCCACACGCCCCGCTCCATCACAGTCATCACACACATGCGCCGTACTCATTTGTCCCAAAATTGTATTTCTGACAGTGCGAATTTCACCGCTGCCCCGACATTTTTTACAAGTTACCACCGCGCTCCCAGGCTCCGCGCCACTGCCCTTGCAATGTCCGCATTGATCCGGTTTGCTGATTTCCAAATCTTTTTCACAACCGAAAACCGCTTCCTCAAAAGTTATTTTAATATTTGCTTCAATGTCATTTCCGCGCATCGCGCCGCCGGATTTTCGGCTGCTTCTGCTCTTGCCACCCGCGCCACCACCAAAAAAAGTTTCAAAAATATCCGCGAAACCGCTCGCCCCGTCAGTCGAGCCAAAATCAAAACCGCCAAAACCTTGCGCGCCGCCTCCGCCACCAGGCCCACCGGTCGACCCAAAAGTATCATATTGTTGACGCTTGGATTTGTCGGAAATTACTTCGTAAGCCTGATTGATTTCTTTGAATTTTGTTTCCGCGTCTTTGTCGCCTTTATGCTTGTCCGGATGGTATTTCAAAGCCAATTTGCGATAGGCATTTTTTATTTCCTGATCACCGGCACCCTTGGATACGCCCAAAATTTCATATAAATCTTTAGCCATGATTTTTTGTTACCCTCCCATTATAATTCCCGCCACTTCTATTGTCTAGCACTCATAACAGGCGAGTGCGACTTTTCCCCGCCTTGCCTCAATCACATTCCTCCGCTAAAATCCTGCCGATCATGGCGCCATCGTCTAATGGTTAGGACAGCGGCTTCTCAAGCCGTCAATAGGGGTTCGATTCCCCTTGGCGCTACCAGAATTTGCAAAATTTTCCATAATCTGTCAGAATCCAAAGTAACAAGGCCCGCCTCGGGCCAAAATAATTTTTAACCCCTTTCCTATGCAGTATTTTGAAACCTGGAAGCAGGCGGTCACCGTTTCATTGCAGAACCTTCTGCTGAAAGTGACGGACTTTTTTCCTAATTTCCTCGCGGCCGTTTTAGTGCTGATAATCGGCATTATCGTCGCCGCCAGTCTCGGCAAGCTCATCAAAAAACTTGTTGAGCTCACTCACATAGATAAACTCGTCGACCACCTCGGCTTGAACAACACCTTCAAGGCTTTCGGCAAAATCAGTGTCGGCGGAATTATCGGCTGGATCGTAAAATGGTTCTTGATCGTGGTGGTTTTGATGGCCGTCGCGGACATTTTGCAAATGGCTCAAATCAACAGTTTCTTGGAACAGGTTGCCGGTTTCTTGCCAAACGTTCTCATCGCCGTAGTGGTTATGATGATCGGTTTCATCGGTGGAAATTTCGTTTACGAAATTGTTTTTCGCTCTGTAAAAGCCACAAAATTGCACTCTCCACGTTTTCTGGCAAACATTGCCAAATGGGCAATTATCATTTTTGCTTTGATGGCCAGCTTGATTCAATTGAACATCGCTGCCGCCCTCGTGCAGACTCTCTTCACCGGTTTCATCGCCATGATGGCAATTGCCGGCGGTATCGCTTTCGGTCTCGGTGGTAAAGAAAAAGCCTCAGAATGGCTCAACCACATGGAAAAACGATTATAACAGCGCAAGCGGAGCTTGCGGCATTGTCTGTCTAATTCCAAAAGATGCCTCGTTAACTCGGGGCATCTTTTTGTTACATTAATTTCTGCAAAAATTTCTGAAAAGATTTTTTGAAACCGTTCTCGCGCAGATAACGCCATAGCATGCGGGACTTGGCCAAACCGCGCTTCGCGCCGCTCACCAGCACTTTGCCCGCTCCGCTCAAGCTTGCGCCGCCAAATTCCACATTCACATTTCTGTCCGGCGCCGGTCGTGGATTTTCCAGCCAGGCCAAAAGGGGAGCCAGGGTCGTTTCATAATTGCAGCGCGTTTTTATGTAATCCATTCCGGCCCTGCCATAAGCCATAAATTCCTTAGTTTCGCGCCCGCCGCCACCGCGCCATTCGCCATACATTTTCGTAATCGCCGCCGCCACCGCACCATGATCGCCACTTTTCACTGCGATACCCGCGCCGCACGCGCGCACTTCTTCCGCAATTTCGCTGCCGAGTGTCGTGACCACAGGTAAGCCAAATTTCATCATTTCGTTAATGCGATTTCGCGCGCCCGTCATTGTTTCTACGCAACGACGATCCACGTTAATTCCCGCTTGTGCCCGCGCGTAAATCGTCGGCATTTCGCTCGTTTCCACCCATCCCAAAAACACAAAACGATTTTTCCATTCACTCTCTTCAATCATTTTTTTAAATTTTTCAAACGTGCGCCCATCCAAGCCACTCAATCCTCCTCCGGTTGAAACAAAATATAAATTCGGACATTTTGCCATTGCCTCGCTCACAGCTTTAAATAGAGTCATTTCATCCACCCAGGTATTGTAACCACCCACCCAAAGGAGGACGAAAGCGTTCCCGGGGACGGAATCCGAATTTGTGTGTACACCACCATGCTTGTGCTCCTCGCCACGATTACCGCTTCCCTCAGCCATTTTCTCGCTTTCAAGCCATTCGATCCCGTTCGGCACATGTTCCACAAATTTATAACCAAAACTTTCTTTATTGAGTCGCCCCAGCGCCGCCAGCTCGCCATATAAAGCGAAACATTCCGCCTTTGACACCGCCGAAAATTTATCCGCCGCCTCCACAATCTTTTTTTCCATCTCGAAATAATGCGCCAGATAATCGTTCGAATCCATTTTAAAGGCTTGTGCCTGCGCTTCCGCCATGATCCAGCCATTCAGATCCGACCATAGGGGAGCGAGCGATTTCAGGCCCGCAGCTATATAAGAAGGATAAGTATTTACGGCAATAATAACATCCGGATGAAATTCATCGTGGAGTTTTTGTAATTTTTGTAAAAGTTCCGGGTCATTTTTTGAAATTTGAACGTGGCCGCTCGCTCTCACTTCGCTCGCTCGGCCTGCGGCCTCGCTCGCGCCTTCATAACACTCCGGCATAGCGATCGTGGCCAGCCGCAAGTCGAATTTTCCTTCCAACCCTTTCAAAAACTGCCATGTCCGCAATCCCGCCGCCGGTCGCGTGCGCGTATTCTCTTCCGGCAACGGCGAATTCCCAATAAGTAAAATTCTTTTCATGCGCTTATTCTAACACTAAATACGGATTTTGCTACCCCTCCATCTTAAATTTTTTGCCATTGGTCGTCTCCAGTATTTCCAAAGTAACTTTCACCGACAAATTTTTCGTCGGCAATAAAACAACTTTCCCCGGATACATTTCTTCCAGTGGAGTCAAAAATTCATCTCCCCACGAAGGTGAAAAAGTATTTACGCCATCAAAATCCACTTCAATGAGTTCACCCTGCTTGACCTCGGCAAGCAAAGGCTGAAAAGCCGCCAGAGCCTCCTTGCCGAGCTGTCTTGAAGTAAGAGTTGTGCCAAATTTCCCGAGATGAATTTTCATAAAATAATTTATTAAAATTTTATAAACGCAAGACATCCGTGGAAATTATTTTCCACCTTCCTCGGATGAATTTTATTTGAGTTTGGCTCAAGTTTAAGCTGTGCGTCACCACTTTGAAAAAGCAGACTTATTGAACTTTGAGAGATGGCTTTTCTCACAAATTTAAGTCCGTTACCACGTTTTTCGGGAGCCCGTCCGGTTATTATTTTTGTAAACGCCATCTCCAGGGCATCTCTGTCATCTTTCAACTCCGGCCGGACTCGCCTTAATGTTGTCAAAATTCCATGTCCTCGATCAGCCAAGACAATTATCCTTTTGCTTACATCAAAAGCAAAAAATGTACCATTGATGTCCGGCCAGCTACCAAGATTATGATCAAAAGAGTTATTGCCGATCTCTCCCGTAATTGACGTGATCAAAGAAAAAGAGTTTTTAAATTCCGGCACTTTTTGTAAAAGAAATTCCAGTTTTGTTAATCTGCCCTGAAAAACGGAACTATTTGGGCAATAAAAATCTTTTTCCGGCTCAAAAGGCGCTTGGCTGAAAGCCCAGGATTTAGCCAAATAAAACGGATCTTTCAAGAATAATTCCAGATCTGATTTTTGATAAAATCTGTGCGACCCTTTTCCTCCGGCACGAATTGCCGGTAATTTTCCAGCCTCATCCCATCGTCTTAGAGTATCTATTGAGACTCCTATGAGATTGGCAGCTTCTTTAATATTTAATAAATCATTCATCAACTCTATGCTACCAAATTATGCAAAACTATGCAAGTTTAACCATAAACTAGGCAAAAATTTGGCATTTTTCCAAATTGCATCAAATTTGTACGGTGGGACAAGCAAATCGTTCCGCGAAGCGGAACACCAATCCAAATCCGTCAACAGTCTACGCCCAAATACAGTCACACCACAAACCCATCCGTTGTCACCCCGATTTTAGAAACAAAACCGTCCTCTTTTAGTTATACTAGTCGAACGCTGAAACTGACCGAAAAGGCTTGGACAAGGCAAAAGGCGACATTCGCCTGCTCACGACTCATCATTATTTACAGGAGAAAACGCGAAAAATGTAATTGACGATGATTAGTCGCTCTGATAAATTCTTCCCTGAAAACCGCAAGGAGCGCCTCTCCGCGGTTTGTAGCAATATTGTTGTGAACTAAGATTCTTTCGACTACTCAAACATTCTATACCTCTATATATACACGACAGCTTTGGATCCTTGAAAACCGGGAAAAACCAAAATCGAAACCCAATTTTTTTAATTAAGCAAAGATTGTTTTTTGTCCCGACATTTCGTTGGGACCTAAACTTTAATATATATACGCACAAACTTACTTTTTATCTGTTTCAAATTTATATTTCATAACCCGCAAATAACATGGGTAATCTAAGAAAAGTGATTGCTTCCATCTCATTGGTGGCAGTCCTTTCAACACTTGTTGTGGTAAACACAGCATTTGCAAAGAGTCCATTTAGCGACGTACCTGACACTCATTGGTTCACCAAGGATGGCTGGGACGTAAAAGCTAAAGAGGCAAAAATTTTCACAAACGATACCGCTATGCCGGATAAGTCTGTACAACGTGACGAACTCGTAAAGATGGTCGTCGCAGGCGCAGATCTTCCTAAAGATAGTTTAGAGGCATTCCCTTCCGGAGTTTTCACAGATGTGACAGCTTCGAACTGGGTATATGCCGACCTTCAGGCCGCAAGACAGGCTGAAGTGGTTACCGAAAAGCCAAAGTTTGACCCGGTTGGTAAATCCAACAGGGCTCAGGCCGCTAAGGTAATCGTTAAGGCTTTCGGTCTTACCGAAGCCGCTCCAAAGACTGCCGCCCTCGCCGATGTCAAACTCGCATACACGGGAGACCAGGCTTGGATGAACAACATTTATACCGCTTACTGCTA